>PNNE01000402.1 GCA_013824055.1 Rhodobacter sp.
CGGCGCGTCGGTTGGGTCCGGCGCGCCCCTCGGCGCGAGGCGGCTGCAATCACGGCTGGGGCCGGGCGGATCGGCTGCGCGCGTCGGGCGGACGGCGAAATCGGCGTCGATCCGCAGGGCTGACCTTGCCGCGGATCTTTAATCCGCAGGGCCTTCGCACAGGTCGGTAAGTGCCGCCACGTCGCAAAGCAGCGCATCGCCGTCACGGCGGATTGCACCGACCGAGATGAGCGTCTGGAAGGCTTGGCTGATCTTTGGCCGTGAGGCGCCCAGGATCGCCGAGACTTCGGCCTGGCTGACGCTCAGGGTCAGCCGGCGCAGGTTGCCCTGGCCGGTGTCGGGCATATGGGCCAGGGTATGCAGCAGGAACCGGACCAGCCGGGTCTGCAGGTCGTAAAGCGCAATCGATTCCATCTGGAAATTCGTCTCGCGCAGATTGCTGCAAAGGTGGCGGGCCATTGCCATGCCGATGTCGGGACGGCGTTGCGCCACCGCCTCGAACCGGGCGCGGTGCAGGACGAGGCAGCTGGTCGCCTCGGCTGCCGTCGCATCGGCCGAGCGCGGCTCGCCGTCGATGAGGGCCATCTCGCCCAGGATGTCCAGGGGACCAAGGGTGCGCAGCACGATCTCGCGTCCCCGGGCGCTGGACAGGGTCAGCCGGACGCGGCCGGAAAGGATGGCGAACATCTGGTCTCCGGCGTCGCCGCGGGCGAAGACCAGCTGCCCCGGCCCCCACTGCTGTTCGCGCATCCCCTGGGCCAGTTCGGCCAGGCTTTCCGCCGACAGTGCCGAGAAGATCGGAAAGGACTGCAGACGGGACGGCGGGGCCCGCTGCGGTCCGCCATGTCCCGCGCCCTTGAAGAGCGGTCTGTCGCCAGTGGCCATCGCCGTCTCCCCATCCCCGCCGGAATGGTAGGGCGGTCACTGTTTCCGGGCAACTGCCAAGTGTTCCCCAGGGAACAGACTGTCCATCGGTTCGGTGGCAGTCTTTGGTCATACGGCGCGGCAAGGCGGCGAGCCCGAGGAGGAAACGACCATGATCATGTCCCATAGTTCCATCGCGCAGATCTTCACCAACCGGCTTGGGCCGGCGGAGTTCCACGACGAGGAAAGCTCGGTCGAGCGCGGTCGGCGCGCCGAGATGGAGGCGTTCTCGCTGGTCCGGCTGACCGGCCGGTTGCTGCGGTGGCGGCGTGGCGCGGCGGCGATCGACCCTCAGGTCGAGTTGCAGGTTGCCATCAAGCGCCTGACCGAGCTTTCCCCGCACCTGTTGATCGACGTCGGCATCGACCCTGCGACCGGTCAAATCGCCGAGGATGGCGTGGTCCTGGTCGCGGCACGCCCGATCCGCAGCGTCGAGCTGGTGCCGGAGGCGGTGGCCATGCCCACTCCGGTGGCCCTGGCCAGCCGTCCGTCACGTCTGCGCTTGCAGATCAAGGTGCTGCCAGAGGCCGTCCCGGCGCATTGACGCGGATCAGCTGCGGGTGGTCAGACGCGAGGCCGTGTCCAGCTCGCGCTCCAGCATCGCGGTTTCGGCCGAACGCGGCCGGGCCAGACCGGCGAGAAGCAGGTAGGCCACGGGGGTGATGTAAAGCGTTGCCACGGTGGCAAGGCCAAGGCCGCCGACGATGACCCAGCCCAGAACCTCGCGCGCCTCGGCCCCGGCGCCCGTCGCCAGCACCAGGGGCACGCCGCCAAGGACCGTGGCGATCATCGTCATCATCACCGGCCGCAAGCGCATGATCGAGGCTTGCTCGATGGCGTGCCGGACCGTGTGGCCGCGTTCGCGCAGCTGATCGGCGAATTCCACGATCAGGATGCCGTTCTTGGCCATGATCCCCACCAGCAGCACCAGGCCGATCTGCGAGTAGACGTTCACGCTGCCCCCGGTCAGAAGAAGCGCGAAGACCGCACAGGCCAGGCCCAGGGGCACGGTCGCCATGACGATCAGGGCAGAGACAAAGCTTTCGAACTGGGCGGCCAGCACCAGGAAGACCACGGCAAGCGCGATGGCGAAGGTCACCAGAAGTCCCGACGAGGTTTCGTCCAGGGTCGCGGCCTCGGCCATCGGGACCAGGCGCATGGTGTCGGACAAGAGGTCGTCGGACAGGGCCTGCACCTGGGCCAGTGCTGCGCCCAGCGGAAAGTCGGGGGTCAGCGAGGCGCTGATCGGGACCGACCGGCTTTGCGATTCGCGCCCCAGTTCCGGCGCGACCGGGCGTTCGGTCAGCGTCGCGAAGGACGACAGCGGCACCAGTTGCCCGCTGTCCGAGGGCACCAGGACCCGCTCCAGGTCGCCGGGATCGTCGACCGGGGTTTCGGTGGAGACTAGGCGGATGTCGTAGCTTTCGTCCTGCAGGAAGATCGTGCCCACGGTGCGACCGTCCAGCACCGCTTGCAGCGCCTCGCCCAGGCCTTCGACGCGGACGCCCAGATCCTCGGCCCGGGCGCGGTCGATCTCGACGTAGAGCTGCGGCTGGGTGGTGTCGTAGCCCAGGCGCACCTGGCCGAAGCGGGGATCTGCTTCCAGCTTCTCGACCAGGCTGCGCGCGACCTGGGCCAGGTCGCCGTAATCGTCGCCCAGAAGCGCGAAGGACAGGCCCTGACCGGCACCGCGGATGCCCAGCGAGTTCGGCTGGATCGCGAAGGCGCGGATGCCGACGATGCCACGCAGGCCCGCGGTCAGCTCGTCGCTGATCTCTTGCTGGGTGCGGTCGCGGTCTGCCCAGTCGGCCAGGGTCAACACCATGAAGCCGCGACTGCCGCCCCCGGTGCCGGCGATGGCGAAGACGTTGGCCACCTCGCCCGAGGCGCGCAGCGGTTCGACCAGCGCCTCGATCTCGCGCATCTTGCCGTCGGTGTAGTCCAGTGCCACGCCCTGCGGGGCCGAGATCGACAGCAGGATCACCGAGCGGTCCTCGGTCGGGGTCAGCTCCTGGCGCAGGGTGGAGAAGGTCGCAAAGCCCAGGGCGCCAAACAGCAGGGCCGCGGCGACTGCGACCAGGGGCGCGTTCAGGCAGCGGCGCAGCGTCCAGGCATAGGCGCCCGCCAGCACCTCTCCGACCCGGTCCAGCCAGCCGCGTCTTTCCGCATGCGGCCGCAAGAGCCGCGCGGCCAGCACCGGACACAGCGTCAGCGCAGTGACCGAGGACAGCAGGACGGCGATGGCCAGCGTGAAGCCGAATTCCCGGAACAGCCCGCCGGTCTGGCCGGGCAGGAACGACAGCGGGATGAACACGGCGGCAAGAGTCGCGGTCGTGGCAACCACCGCGAAGAACACCTGTTCGGCGCCAAGGACGGCGGCGGCGCGGGCGCCCATGCCTTCGGACCGGCGGCGGACGATGTTTTCCAGGACCACGATGGCGTCATCGACCACGATGCCGGTGGCCAGGACCAGGGCAAGCAGCGTCATGATGTTGATGGAAAACCCGGCCAGCCAGATCGCGGCCAGCGTGCCGATCATCGCCACCGGGATCGCCACGACCGGGATCAGCGTGGCCCGCGCGTCGCGCAGGAAAAGGTAGATCACCGCCGTCACGATCAGGACCGACAGGACCAGCGCCAGCTCGACCTCGTGGATCGCGCCCTGAATGAAGTCGGCGCTGTCCGAGGTGACGTACATCTGCACGTCCTCGGGCAAGAGCGGCTGCAGGTCGGCCACCACCTCGCGCACGGCGGCCGATATGGCCAGCGCATTGCCGTTGGCCTGCCGGATGATGCCAAGGCCGATGCCGGTATCGCCATTGGCGCGCAGGACCGAGGCACCGGGTTCGGGACCGAGCGTCACCTGTGCCACGTCGCCCAGCCTGACATCGCCGGCGATGGTCAAGTCCTCGATCTCGTCGGCGGTGGCGATGGCCGCCGTGGTGCGGACCTGCAGCGTCTGCCGGTCGGAGCTGAGCGTCCCGGCAGGCGCGTCCTGTGCGACATTGGCCAGCACGGCGCGCAGGTCGGCCACGGTCAGCCCGCGCGCGGCAAGCTGCATCAGGTCGATGTCCACCCGGAAGGACAGTTCGCGGTCGCCGAAGATCTGCAGGTCGGCGACGCCGGGGGCGGCCAGCAGGCGGGCCTCGGCCAGGTCGCTGACCAGCGCGGTCAGCTCGTCGGCGGTGCGCTGGGACGAGGTGACGGCGATGCGCAGGATGGCGTCGGAATCGGCGTCGGACTTCACCACGCGGGGCGCTCCGGCGCCGTCGGGCAGCGAGCCGGACAGTCGCGCCACCGCGTCGCGCAGGTCGGCGGCCGCGATGTCCAGGTCGACGCCGTCCTGGAATTCGACCGTTACCCTGCTTGAGCCGAAGCGCGAGGAGGAAGAGATCGTCTCGACCCCGGGGATCCGGCTGGCAGCGCCTTCGACCACCGCCGTCACCTCGCGGTCGACGGTTTCGGGGGCAGCACCCGAAAAGTCGGTCGAGATCGAGACGACCGGCCGTTCGACCGCCGGAAGCTCGCGCACGTCGACGCCAAGCAGCGCGGCCAGGCCCGCGATCACGACAAGCGCGTTCAGCACGAAGGCCAGCACGGGGCGGCGGACGAAAAGCGCGACGCGGTGAGAGGCGGGCGTCATCGGTCAGCTCCGCGGCGGGGTGACGGCGACGGCCGACCCCGGTCGCAAGAGGTTGACGCCTTCGGTCACCACCAGGTCGTCGGGCGCGAAATCGCCTTCGACCAACACGAAGTCCGCGTTGCGCTGCACGATGTTCACGGGCAGCCGCGTTGCCTTGGCCTCGCGCACGAGCCAGACATAGGCCCCGTCCGAGCCCCACTGGATCGACAGCGGGTCGACGGCGGGATAGCGGGCTCCGGTGAAGGCAAGGTCGATGCGGAAGGCCATGCCCGCGCGCAGCCGGTCGCCGGGATTGGCGATGGCGGCCTTGACGCGCAGAGTGCGGCTGGCTTCGTCGACCCGGTTGTCGACCGCGACGATCCTGCCTTCGACCGGACTGTCGGGAAGCGAGATCGCCGTGGCGCTGACCCTGTCGTCCAGATGGATCAGCGGGGCCAGACGTTCGGGCACGCGGAAATCAAGGATCAGGGTGGACCGGTCCTCGATCCGGGTGATGATCGTGGCAGAGGTGACAAGGGCACCAGGCTGCGGCTGGATCAGGCCCACGACGCCGGGGATCGGCGCGAGCAGCTGGTGGTCGGCCAAGGTGCGCTCGGCGATCTGCAGGTCCAGTTCGGCGGTGCGCAGGGCCAGTTCGGCCTCCTGGCGCTGCAGCGAGGTGGCGGTGCCGGATTGGGCCAGCTGGACCAGCCGACCGACCGTGCGTTGGGCGTCTTCCAGCACCAGGCGGGCGCGGTCCACCGTCAGTTGCGCGCCTGCGGCGTCAAGCCGGGCGATGACGGTCCCGGCCTCGACCCGGTCGCCGGGAGCGACGGGAATCTCGCTGATGCGGCCGGTGACGCCGAAGGCCAGATCGGCGGCTTGCGCGCCCTGGCCAGAGCCGATGACCGACAGCACGTCCTGCAGGGGCCTGGTCTCGACCGGAAGGGCCAGCACCGGCACGTCGCCCGCCCCGCGCGCGCCCTGGCCGGGGCGGCCGCTGTCCGGCTCTTGCACCTGGACCAGCCCGGCCGTCGTCAGCGGGCCAAGCAGCCCGATCCGGTCCAGCCAGGGATGGGTGCCAGGGACAAAGCGGGCGGACACCGGAACGGCAACCGCAGCAAGCAGTGCGACGACGACAAGCTGGGCGCCGAGCTTCATCGAAAGGCCTTTCCTGATCGGCTGCCGCCCCTGCGGCCAGGACCGGACACCCTTGGTTTCTGCACTCCGGACCAGGGTCCTGCAACGGACTTAAGCCGGCGGGGGGCAAGGCAAGACCATTTTCGGTTCATCCGCCGCACAATCGAGGTGCGGGGCCGGTTCCGCAAGTCACCTTCGGTTGAGCTTTGTCCTGTCCGCTTCTTGCGCGCCAGGTGGGGCGACCCTCAGATGCTGCCGATGATGAAGTCGGGGGTCATGCCCGAGGCGGCGATGAAGGGTCGGACGTCCAGCCCGGCGAAGAGGCCGTGGTCGGTGACAAGCACGCTGCGGCAGCCCGCCGCCGCCCCGCCAAGAACATCGGTGTGCAGCGTGTCGCCGACCATCGCCAGCCGTGCGGCGGCCAGCCCGGTGCGGGCGATGCCTTCGGCGAAGGCCTCGGGGAAGGGTTTGCCGAACCAGTGGGTCCTGACCTGCACCTCGTCCAGCAGGTCGTGGCCGAAGAGCCCCGGCTCCAGCGTCAGCCCGCCTTCGCGGGGGGCCACGAGGTCGGGGTTGGCGATGACCAGCGGGCGCGGGCGTTGCTTCAGGGCCGCGGCCAGTGCCCCTTGCAGGGCCGGGGTCCAGCGGGCGGTGGACAGGAACAGGACGCCATCGGCGTTCAGCAGGGCTGCGGGGTCGGCCACCGCGTCCACCAGCCGCGCGGGACTGTCGGCGAAGCTGTCGCCCTCTGCCGCGATGGCGGCCCAGGTGGCGCCGGGGGCGATCGTCTCCAGCCGGGCGAGGGCGACATCGCGCGAGGCGACGACCTCGTCTGCGGTGAAGTCAAAGCCAAGCCGGTGATACTTGGCCAGAAGCTGCGCCCGGGTGTAGCTGGCGGCGTTGGTCAGGACCGCCAGCCGCTTGCCCCGCGCGCGCAAGGACCGCAGACGTTGCACAGCACCGGGGATTGCGGTGTCGCCGACGTTCAGCACGCCGAAGGCATCCAGCAGGAAACCGTCGACGTGATCGGCCACCTCTTCCAGCGAGGGCAGCTGCAACGACTGCGCCGGAAAGCGCGCATCGGGCAGGCGCGGGCGGATCGCCTCGTAGCGGGCAAAGGCCGAGCGCGCGTCCGAAAGCAGGTCGCCCGCGCCGGCGTCGAGAGAGACGTCAGACACTGGTGAACCCGCCTTCGACCATCAAAAGCGCGCCGTTGACCATGCCGGAGGCGTCCGAGGCAAGGTAAAGCGCGGCATCGGCAACCTCGACCGGTTCGGCAAAGCGGCGGGCGGGGGTGGCGTTGCGGAACGGGTCGCCCTTTTCCGGCTTGCCCCAGACCTCGATCCCCATCGGGGTCATCACCACCGTCGGGCAGATCGCGTTGACCTGCACATTGTGCCGCGCCCATTCGGCGCAGAGCGATTTCGTCAGCGCGTTGAGGCCCCCCTTCGACGCGGCATAGGCCGCATGGTCATCCAGCGCGATCACCCCGGTCTGGCTGGAGATGTTGATCACCTTCCCCCATCGTTGCGCGATCATCGCCGGGGCCAGCGTCCGCGCGGTCAGGAAGGGCGCGCGAAGGTTGACGGCCATCATCCGGTCCCAGTCCTCGGTCGAAAAGTCGACCGCCGGGGCGACATTGGCGATCCCGGCCGAGTTCACCAGGATGTCGATCGTCCCCCAGTCCTTGAGGGCCGTTTCGCAGGCGTCGACGGGTTCGGTCGGGCTGGCCATCTCGGCCACCAGGGTCAGGCAGCGGCGGCCCTGGGCGCGGACGGCCGCAGCCGTGGCGGCAAGGTCGGCCGCGTCGCGACCCAGGGCGACAATGTCGGCCCCGGCTTCGGCGAAGACGCGCGCGATCTCGGCCCCGATCCCCTTCGAGGCGCCGGTGATCAGCGCCTTGCGGCCGGTCAGCGAAAAGCGGTCCTGCCAGGACATCGGTCACTCCAGATTGGTATGGCGCGCGCGCATCGCCTGCGGGTCCACGCCCAACCGGTCGCGCAGGGCCAGGACCAGCAATTCGAACGCAAGATACTGCGCGCCTTCGAACAATGACCCCATCGGCAGGACCGAGGTGGCTTGGCCGCCCTGGTCGTTGGCCATCGTCTGGGCGGGGATCAGAAAGACCCGGTCGGCGGCGCGCGGGGCGCTGCCCTGGGCCTGGGCGGTGACGCAGGCGATGCGGGCGCCCGCCGCGCGCGCCACGCCGATCAGGCCGTCCACGGTGGAGAACCCTCCCGGTCCCGCGCTGACGACCAGCAGGTCTCCGGGGCCGACGGGCGGGCAGGACATGTCGCCCACCACATGCGCGTCCAGCCCCAGGTGGTAAAGCCGCATGGCCAGCGCCCGCATCATCAGCCCCTCGCGCCCGACGCCGTGGCAGACAATGCGTTGGGCCTGCGCCAGTTCGGAGACCATCCCCTCCAGCGCGGCGGGGTCGATGGTGGCGACGGCATCGCGGATTTCCGCCGCGGCGCGGGTGGCAAGGTCGCAAAGCGTCATGTGCCCACCCTTGACTGCGCGGCCCCCGGCAGGGCGGCGGTGGCAGCCTGGTCCAGAAGACCGACTTCGTCCAGCAGGTCCAGAACGGTATAGCGACTGCGCAGGAAGCGGGCCTTCAGGATCGTGCGATAGAGGTAGTCCGGATCGACGCCGATCTCTGACGCCTGAACCGGCGCCCCCGCCCGCGCGAGGTGCCGCGCCATGCGGTCGGCAGTCCAGAGCCGGGCGCGCAGCCGGGCCGCGAGGTCGGGCCAGGCGGCGCGCAGCCGGGTCAGGCGGGCTTGCAGCGCGGCCCCCTCGACATGCTTGGCGCGGGTCTCGAGGATGGCGCGCTCGGCGATCTCGCCGGGGCCGAAACGGTCACGGATATCGGCCTGCCTGGCGGAAAAGGTGGGGGCCTCGGCTGCGCGGCGGGCCGGGTCGAGGGTGGTCAGGTCACGCTCCAGCAGCCAGTCGTACATCCGCAGCGCCGCCATCGTCCCCACGGCCACACAGGCACCGTGGCTGACCCTTTCGCCGCCGTGGTGAAGATCGTCCATCTCCCACAGATGCGCGATCTGGTGGTCGGCGCCACTGGCGGGGCGCGAGGAGCCATGCGCCTCCATCGCCAGGCCGACGAGGGTGAGGCCCAGGAACAGGCCCTCGACCGCGTCCCGGTCGCCCGCGGCGATCCGGTCGGGCTGTGACAGCCAGCCGTCAAGCCCGCCCTGGACCATCGGCCAGGCGACATCGTCGATGGGCTCAACCCCCAGGGCGTCGGCGATGATCCAGTCCCCGCCCGCAGGGACCTTGCCCGCCAGGTCGCCGTAGCCCCAGCCGGTCATCTCGGGCGGGGCGGCGGCGATGACGTCAAGGTCGGCGAGCAGGACCTTGGCCGGACGGCAGGGGATGGTCTTCTTGAAGCCGTTCTCGGACAGGGGCGCACCGGCCGAGGTATAGCCGTCCATGCTGGCCGCCGTGGCGACGCACATGTAGGATATGCCCGTGGTGTAGGCCGCATGCTTGACCACGTCGTTCATCACGCCCGAGCCGACGGCGATCGGGGTCTCGCCCGGTTTCAGGACCGCGCGCAGCGATTCGGCAAGGTCCACCGTGGGTTTCGGGCGTGGGGTGGCGGGGATCACATGGCGGCGCGAAGCGATGCCCGCCGCTGTCAGGGCCGCCTCGACCGCTGCACCCGCAGCACCCCAGCCGCGGTCGTCGGCCATCAGCACCACCGGCCCGGCGAAATGCCGGGCGTACAGTGCCCCGGCCTCGGCCAGAACGCCGCGCCCGATCAACACTTCGGCCACGTTGGCCGAGCGTGCCACGGCGTCGCGGATCAGGTCCGCGCCGCTCATGCCGCCACTCCGCCCGAGGCGAGCGTCCGTCCGTCGGCGGCGAAGTGGTGCTGGCGATGCGGCGGCAGGTCGAGGCCGATCTCGGCCCCGTGGTCCAGCGCCGTGTCGCCGTCGGCGCGGACGACCAGCGTCTGCCGGTCCGCGAGGCGCACGTAAAGATAGGCGTCGCCCCCAAGGGTCTCGGTCAGGGAAACGGTGGCCGAGAGCTGACCCTGACCGGCAGGCCGCAGAACCAGATGCTCGGGCCGGATGCCCAGCTTCACTGTCCCCGCCGGAGCCGGACCCAGCGTCACGCCACCGACCACAAGCTGCCCCTCGCGCAGGTCGCCGGTCAGGAAGTTCATTGCCGGCGCCCCGATGAAGCCCGCGACGAATTCGCTGGCGGGGCGGTTGTACAGCTCCATCGGCGGGCCGACCTGCTCGATGCGGCCCGCGTTCAGCACGACGATCTTGTCGGCCATCGTCATCGCCTCGACCTGGTCGTGGGTGACATAGATCATCGTGGCCTTGAGGTCGCGGTGCAGCGCCTCCAGCTCCACCCGCATCTGGACGCGCAGCTTGGCGTCAAGGTTCGACAGGGGTTCGTCGAAGAGGAACACCTTGGGTTCCTTGACGATGGCCCGACCGATGGCGACGCGCTGGCGCTGACCGCCCGACAGCTGGCCGGGCTTGCGGTCAAGATAGGGTTCCAGCTGCAGGATGCGCGCGGCCTCGGCAATGCGGCGCCTGCGGTCGTCGGGGGGGAAGTTGTTGACCTTCATCCCGAAGTCCATGTTCTCGCGCACGGTCATGTGCGGGTACAGCGCATAGGACTGGAACACCATCGCCACATCACGGTCCGATGGGGCAACGCGGGTCACGTCGCGGTCGCCGATGTGGATCGTGCCGCCCGAGATATCCTCCAGCCCCGCGATCGAGCGCAAGAGCGTGGACTTGCCGCAGCCCGACGGCCCGACGAAGACCGCGAACTCGCCATCCGCGATGTCCAGCGACACCCCGTGCAGCGCCTGCGCCGCGCCGTAGAACTTGTTCACCCCTGACAGCCTGACCTCGGCCATGCCGACCCTTTCCCCTGCGCCGCCGGAAGCCGCGCATCTGCGATTTTCCGGTTGACTCGATCCGGTTTCGATACATTTATATGTGCAGCGTTACAAATGGAAGTCAACTCTGCAACGCTGAACCTTAGGGAGGTTACAATGAAACTCAAGTCGCATGTCAGCGCGCTTGCGCTGGCCTCCGCGTCGCTTGCCGGGCTGGCCGGTGCGGCGCAGGCCTGGTCGCTGGAAGAGGCTGCCAAACCCTATGCCGGGACCGAGCTGGAAGTGCTGTTCCTGGACCGTCCCGGCTATAACGCCGCGATCCAGATGCTGCCGGACTTCGAGGCGGCGACCGGGATCAAGGTCAACCACACCACGGTACCTTACGAGAACGCGCTGGGCGAACAGGTGCGCGACTTTGTCGCCGGGGGCGACCTGGACATCGCGCTGATCGACCTGGTCTGGATCGGCAACTTCGCCGAGAACGGCTGGCTGGTCCCGTCCGAGACCTTCATCAACAACCCTGAACTGGCCGACCCGGCGCTGGACATGGCCGACTTCTTCCCGCTGGTGCTGGACGCCTTCGGGTCCTGGAACGGGGTGAACTACGGGCTGCCCTTCGACAACTATTCGGGGCTGCTGTTCTACAACCGCTGCATGCTGGAAGCTGCCGGATTCGACAAGCCGCCGGCGACCTGGCAGGAGGTGATGGACACCTATGGGCCCGCCCTGACCAAGGACGGCAAATACGCCTATGCCCTGCAATCGAAGCGGAACGAGACCCAGTCGGCCGACAGCTTCGCGCGCTTCCTGTGGCCTTTCGGGGGCAGTTTCCTGAATGCCGAGTTCCGGTCGAACCTGAACAGCCCCGAATCGCAGGCGGGCCTTCAGTTCCGGCAGGACCTGATGCAGTTCATGCCCGAAGGCATCGTCGCCTGGGATCACGCCGAGACGGTCAATGCCCTGGCGCAGGGCGATGTGGCCTTCATCACGGAATGGTCGGCCTTCTACAGCACGTTGAAATCGCCCGAAACCTCGACAATCGCGGACTGCCTGGGCGTGGCGCCCGAGCCTGCGGGACCCGCCGGGCGCAGGCCCGCGCTGGGCGGGTTCAGCCTGGCCGTGGCAAGTCAGGCGGACGCGGCGGAACAGGCGGCGGCCTGGCTGTTCATCCAGTGGGTGACCTCGGCCGCGAACGCGGGCCGGTATCTTGAACTGGGCGGCGTGCCCGCGCGGCAGTCGGCCTATGCCGATCCGGCGCTGGCCGAGCAGTTCACCTTCATCCCCGCGCTGGTCGAAAGCTGGCAGGAGGGCGTGCCGGAGTTCCGCCCGCGCTTTGCCGAATGGCCCGCCATCACCGAGATCGTGCAGGAATACGGCACACGGATGATGCTGGGCGAGATCAGCGTCGAGGAGGGCGCCCGCGAAATCGGCACGCAGATGGAAGCGGTGCTGGAGGACGCGGGCTATTACAGCGGCGCCAAGCCACTGGCACAGTGACGGTGGCGCCCCGGCGCAGGCCGGGGCCCCGCCCTTCGGGAAAGGCCATCCATGACTCTGCGCGTCCCCCGCCGCACGATTGCGGCCTTCATCGGTCCGGCCGTGGCGGCACTTGCCATCGTGGGGGTCGCTCCGCTGCTGTACGCGCTGTGGAAGTCGTTCCACGACTTCAACCTGACGCAGCTCGCGCGCCAGCGCTGGGTCGGGCTGCAGAACTATCAGACGGTGCTGACCGACAGCGACTTCTGGGATGCGATCGGGCGGACGGCGCTGCTGTTCGTCAGCGCCGTGCCGGTGCAGATCGCGCTGGGGCTGGCCATCGCGCTGGTGCTGCACCGCCCCGGCCTGACCTTCTGGAAGACGCTGACGCGGCTGTCGCTGGTGCTGCCGATGGCCACGACCTATGCCGTGGTGGGCCTGCTGGCCCAGGTGATGCTGAACCAGAAATACGGCGTCATCAACCAGATGCTGGGCTGGGTCGGGGTTGATGCGATCAATTTTATCGGCGACCCGACAAATGCATTCATCGCCGTCATCCTCTGGGACGTCTGGCAGTGGACGCCCTTCGTGGCGCTGGTGCTGCTGGCCGGCCTGTCCACCGTGCCGCCCGAGATCGAAGAGGCGGCCAGGCTGGAAACCCGGTCGCCCTGGACTGTGCTGCGGCACGTCCAGCTGCCCTTCCTGATCCCAAGCCTGGTGGCCGTGCTGATCCTGCGCACCGCCGACACGCTGAAGCTGTTCGACATGGTCTTCACCATGACGCGCGGCGGGCCCGGCAATGCGACCGAGTTCATCGCCATCCTGATCGAACGGGTGGGCAACCGGCAGTTCGACATCGGCCTGGCCGCCGCGCAGTCGATCATCATGCTGGCAATCACCATCGTCCTGGCGCGTCTCTACATCCGCCTGTTCTACCGCGAGGTGTCGTGATGGCGGCCCCGATGCAGGCGCGCAGCCTTTGGGCCGAGGGGATCGCGCTGGCCCTGATCGGCCTGTTCTGCGTCTTTCCCTTCTACTGGATGGTCACGACCAGCCTGAAGACGCAGCTTGTGGCGCTGGCCGATCCGCCGGTCTGGTGGTTCACGCCGACACTGGCCAACTACCGCGAGGTCCTGTTCGAGGACCGGGTCGGGGTCTCGCTGATCAACTCGCTGATCGTGGCGACCAGCACCACGGCGCTGGCGGTGCTGCTGGGCTGCCCCGCCGCCTATGCGCTGGCGCGGTTCGAGTTCCGCGGCAAGACCGACCTGTGGTTCTGGTTCATCACCAACCGGTTCGTCAGCCCCGTCGTGCTGGTCTTCCCGGTCTTCCTGATCAGCCGCGAGCTTGGCCTGCGCGACACCCATCTTGCGTTGATCCTGATGTATCTGACCTTCACCCTGCCGATCGTGATCTGGATCTGCACCGACCAGTTCCGGTCCATCCCGCGCGAGCTGGACGAGGCGGCGATGCTGGAAGGCGCAAGCCAGTGGCGCATCTTCCGGTCGATCTGCCTGCCACTGGCGATGCCGGGGGTCGCAGTCAGCAGCATCCTGTCGTTCATCTTCAGCTGGAACGAGCTGCTCTTCGCCTACATCCTGGCGCCCAACGCCGCCAAGACCGCGCCCGCGATGGCGATCTCCTTCATGGAGGGCTACGACGTGCCCTATGGAAAGATCATGGCGACATCGACGCTGATCGTGGTTCCGGTCTTGATTTTCGCGCTGCTTGCGTCAAAGCACCTGGTCCGGGGCCTGACGATGGGGGCCGTGAAGTAGGGTCCAGATGGCGCGCGCACCGAAGCTTCCGCAGATCGACACCGAGGAACGTTTCCTGGCGCAGGTCGCCTGGGCCTACCATGTCGAGGGCCTGACGCAGGAAAAGGTCGCCGAAAAGCTGGGGGCCACCCGGCTGCGGGTCAACAAGGCTCTGTCGGAAGCGACAGCGCGGGGCCTGGTGCGCATCACCTTCAACACCGCCTTCGCCGCCTGCGCCGAGCTGGAAGCCGCATTGCGCGCCCGGTTCGGCTTGCACCAGGCCTATGTCGCCCCGGCCCCGATGGATGCGCGCGACGTGCAGATGATCACCGGCGCCGCACTGGGCAACCTGCTGTCCGAAGTGCTGGTCGACCCGCGCGTGCGCCTGTTCGGCATGTCCTGGGGCGGCACGCTGAACATCGCCACCCGCTTCGTCGCAGCGATGGACCGGCCCGACCTCGAGGTGATCAGCGTGATGGGCGGCCTGACGCGCGGGTCGGACCTGAACAGCTTCGAGATCACGACGCGGCTGGCCGACCTTCTGGGCGCGCAGCACAGCTATTTCACCGCGCCGCTTTACGCCGGGTCCCGCGAAAGCCGCGACACGATCATGCAGCTCGACGTGTTCCGCGAGGTGCTGGAGAAGTTGCGCGGGGTGGATGCGCTGGCGATGGCGGCGGGGGATATCTCGAAGGCCTCGCTGCTGATGCGGGACGGGCTGCCGGGTGACGTCACGATGGACGAGCTGCTGGCGCTTGGGGCTGTTGGCGACGTGCTGGGGGTGGTGATCGACGCCGAAGGCCAGCCCATCGCGCATCCGATCAACGAGCGTGTCATCGGGATCGGGCTGGACGACCTTGGCCCGATCCCCAATGTGATCCTTGCCGCCGGGGGTCCGCACAAGGTTGCGGTGGTGCGGGCCGTGTTGAAGCGGGGGGTCGTCAACACTCTGGTCACTGACGAGGCCACGGCCCGCGCCCTGCTGGAGCGGGCCTGATGCATATCGGGATCGACCTTGGAACCTCGGGCATCAAGGCGGTGCTGATCGAGGACCTGACCCGCGTCATCGCCGTCGCCGCCGAGCCGGTTGCGGTCAGCCGCCCGAAGGTGGGCTGCTCCGAGCAGGACGCCGATCTTTGGGTCTCGACGGTCTTTGCCTGCCTTGACCGGCTTGCCGCCAGCGCCCCAAGGGAGATGGCTGCGGTCCGCGGCATCGGGCTTTCGGGCCAGATGCTGGCGGCGCTGATCCTGGATGCGGACCTGCGGCCCCTGCGTCCGGCGATGCTGTGGAACGACCAGCGCGCGCTGGCCGAGTGCGCCGAGCTGCTGGCAGCGGTGCCCGACATCGGGCGGCGGACGAACGGCACGCCCGATCCCGGCATCACCGCGCCCAAGCTGATGTGGTTGCGGAAACACGAGCCGGCGCTCATCGACCGGGCGCGGATGCTGCTGCTGACCAAGGACTATGTCCGCCTGGCGCTGACGGGCGAGGTCGCGACCGAGCCGTCGGACGCGGGCGGCACGCAACTTCTGGACGTCGCCTCGGGTCGGTGGGACCCCGCGCTCTGTGCGGCGGTGGGCTGGGACCCCGCGCATCTGCCCCCGGTCCTGCCAAGCTGGGCCGCGGCGGGGCGGCTGAAGCCCGAGCTTTTGGCCCGCTGGGGGATGACAGGCCCGGTTCCGGTCGCGGCGGGGGCGGGCGACAACATGGGGTCGACGCTGGGGGCAGGGGGTGCGCGGCCAGGCGATGCGGTCCTGACCATCGGCACGTCGGGGGTGGCCTGCATTGTCGACGCGGCTTTTCACCCGGGGCCGGAGCATGCGATCCTGACTTCGGCCCATGTGGTGCCCGACCTCTATCTCTCGATGGGTGTCGTCATGTCGGCGACGGCCAGCCTGGACTGGGTCGGCCAGCTGACCGGGCAAAGGGTGCCGGACCTGGACGCCGGGGCCACGGCCTTCGTGGCGGCTGACGGGCCTGCCGCCGCGCCGATCTTCCTGCCCTGCCTGACCGGCATCCGCACGCCGCTGAACCGCCCGGACCTGACCGGGCGCATCAGCGGGCTGCATCCCGGCGTCACGCCCGCCATGCTGGCTTATGCGACGATGGAGGGCGTGGCCTTCCAGTTCGCCGATTGCATCGCCGCGCAGGAGCAGGTCGGCGTCCGGCCCGAACGCTTTACCGTGGTCGGCGGCGGGACCCGCAGCGCGCTGTGGCTGTCGCTGCTGGCCACGGCGCTTGACCGCCCGCTCAGCCTGATCGAGGGGGCCGACATGGCCGGCCCCCGTGGCGCAGGCCGTCTTGCCGCCGTCGCCGCGGGTGCGCCGCTGGCCAGTCTGCGGCAGCCGGCAGTCCTGACCGGGGTCGTCGAACCTGACCCCGGCCTGAAGGACCTGCTTGCCCACCGCCGCGCGGCGCTGCGGGCGTCGCTGTAGCGGGGGCTGCCGCTGGGCAAGCTCAGGCGGCCAGGACCGAGACCGCTTCGCGGGTATCCCACTTCAGGCCCGGCAGATAGCGCGCCGCGACACGGCCCTCCTTCAGCGCAAAGAGGTGCAGCCAGCCGTTGTCGAAAAGCTGCCGGACGCCGTCATGCCTGCGCAGGATGTCGGTCATCGCCTCGATCGGCGCTTCGACCAGCACCGACAGCCGCAGCGGGTCATGCGCCGAGGCTTCGCCGTCGTGGATGGTCTGGATCGGCAGGCCGGGGCGCAAGAGGCCGCCGTTGCCTTCGACGACGCCGATCCCGGCGACGACATTGTGGATCAGCTTGTTGCCGCCGCCGAACAGCTGCGGCGCGACGGTCGAGCCGTAGTACTGCAGACTGATCCAGGACGCGACGACGACGGGCGCGGTCAGGATCAGCTCCAGCGTGCCGAAGCCCTTGTCCGCCTGCCAGTCGTAGCAGTGCAGGAAGGCGCGGCCCTGCAGGTCGCGGCCCGCCGTCGCGCTGCGCGGGGCGGCGATGAAGGCGGCGCATCCGGCAAGGCCCCATTCGGGCCGCACCTCGGCCCAGTCTGCGGCGCGGCGGGCCAGGGTTGCTTGCCTGGCCCCCGGCAGCCGCAGGGCGCGCTCGGTCCGGGCCAGGGTGCCGGCGGCGGCCAGCCAGGCCTGGGCCTGGGCCAGGTCTGCCGCATGGTCCGGGGCGGCCGTGTCGCGGTAAAGCGTGACCTTGTCGGTCACCGTGTCATGCAGGCCCGCGACGAACAGCGTGTCTTCGGGCAGGCTCAGCCCCAGGGCGGGCAGGCCCGCGCGGGCTTCGGGGTCGTTCAGAAGGCTGCGAGCAGGCGGGACGACACTTCGCCCGTCTGGCCGCAGCAGGCGCCGCAGTGATAGGCGCTTTCGTGCGGGTTGTTCGTCACCTGCGCGCCGTGGCCGATCAGCAGCACCAGCCGGGCATGGCCCTGGGTCAGGCTCATCGCCCGCAGGACGGCGGCGGCGGTCTGCGCCTTGGCTTCTGCCGACAGCCCGCCTTCGATCCGCGGCAGCGGGCCGGGGGGCAGCCCCTCGCTTGCCAGGCCCAGGGCGTCCCGCACAAGCTTGCCGCCATAGGCCGGACCCGCCGCCTCCACGAAGGCAAAGGAGGACACCGCCGCCTGCCGGAACCGGCCCCAGGCGCGTCTGGCGCGGGCCTTGATGCGGGTCTCGGTTTCCTGCGCGTCGCTGCCGTGGCTGGTCGAGGTCAGCGCGGGGTTCAGCAGCGCGGGCAGATGGGCCTGAAGCTTGTCCGTCCCCTCGGGCCGGTGGGCGACCATCAGGCCAAAGAAGCCGGCAAAGCCCAGAGTCTGGATCTGGTCGCCCTGGCTCTCCAGCGCCCGGCGCAGCACTTCGGAGCGGACGTCGATGCAGAAGGCGGCCTGCAGGGCCGGGCGGCCAGAGCGCGTTGCCGGGCCCGAAAGCAGGGCGGCAAGCGAGCGCTGGTGCGCCCGTTCTGCCGCCTCCTGCAGGACGGCGTCCAGCGCCTGATCGGGGGTGGGAAGCAGGGGTGCCGCATGGGCGGCAACGGTGGCCTGCCAGTCGGACGCGATCGCCGGGTACCGGGCCAGCAGCGCCTCTTCCCAGACCAGCCGGATCGCCAGAAGGTCGGTCAGGCTCGCATCGGTGCCGCCCTGCAACTCGGCCTGCCACAGCAGCCAGCGCGCGTGCATCGGCCAGCCGCCAAGGTCGACGAGAAGCCGGTGGAACGCGGTTTCCGCCGCCGCCTCGGCTGTCAGGCCCAGCCGGCTCGCGGCGCGCAGGATCGCGCGCTCGGCGGTGTCGGGGGCCTGGGCGACATGGGCGCAGAAGCCGGTCAGCCCGGCGATCTCGGGGGTCAGGTCATGCGTCGCCCATTCCCTCCAGGCGGCATAGGCGCCATGCCCCGGCTTTGGCGTCCAGAGCGCCTGGCCCCGGTCGAAGTAGCCCCCGGCCCAAAGGCCGAAGCTGCGGTTGAGAACGGCGGGCCAGTCGGTTCCGGTCGCCCGGGCGGCAAGTTCCGCCACCGTGGGCAAGGCCTGCGGGGCAGGGGCGGGCGCCAGCATCCGGGTCTTCGCCCAGGCCAGGTCGCCCGGCTTGACCGGCGAGGGCGAGGCGATCAGCGCGGCGGCAAGGTCGTCATCGGTGATCTGGCCCGACGCGACCCGGCGGCAAGCTCGGCGCGCGGCTGGGTCAGGGCGATCCCCGCCACCCGTGCCAGCCGGGCCGAGGCCTGGGCCAGATCCTCGTGCGTCTGGCCGAGGAAGGGGTTCACCGCCACGGTCGCGTCCAGCGGGAAGGCCGGCGGGATGGCGCGGGCGGCGGCCTCGGCAGCCTTCAGAAGATCCGAGGCAAGCGCCGGGGCGATCTGACTGTGCTTGAGGAACATCGGGGTCTCCATCGGATCAGGATTGCTTGGGTCAGGATTGCTTGGGTCAGGATTTGGGGGCGGACCGGAAGCCGCCGATCAGGCGGTCCAGCAGCGCGTTGAGGTAAAGGCCGTTCGCCAGGTGCACCCGCAGCCCGGCGGTCGAGGGGTGGTGCGCCCAGAGCGGAAAGAGCGCCTGCGCAAAGGCGACCAGCCCGAAGGACAGGACCGCCAGCACGATCAGCGCCCATTCCAGCGGCCCGGCGACCGGAACGGCGGGCAGCGAGGGCCCCCAGATGGCCAGAGCCAGAACCTGGAAGGTGAAGTAGGCCAGCGCGGCGCCCAGCGACGCGGCGACCGTGCGGCGGGTCAGCGCTCCGGGTGCGGTGTCGGCCATGCCTTGCGCGATCAGGTAGGAGACACCGAAGATGAGGATGGTGCCAAGCGCCAGCGCCTGCGGGGATTTTTCGCCCACCAGCGCCGAGAAGCCGGCGGCGACGGCCATGTACAGCAGCAGCGCCAGCGCGAAGGAGCGGGCCACTGCCCCAAGGCCGGGAGCCGCCACCGGACCGGGCTTGGGCAGGGAATTGACCGCCCGCACCGCTCCGCCCGAGGACAGGAAGGCATGCGCCTTGTACAGCGAGTGGGCGACGATGTGCAAAAGCGCCAGCGCCCAGAGGCCAAGCCCGCATTGCAGAAGCATGAAGCCCATCTGCGCCACCGTGGACCAGGCCAGCGCCGTCTTGACCGCGCTTTGCGTCAGCATGACCAGCGCGCCGAAGACCGCCGTGAAGCCTCCGATCATGACCAGAGCCGCCATCGCGCCCGCGCTGTGCTGCACAAGGCCCGCGACCGTCAGCAGAAGCACCCCACCCGAGTTGATGATGCCCGCGTGCAGCAGCGCCGAGACGGGGGTCGGGGCCTCCATCACCTCGGTCAGCCAGCCGTGCAGCGGGAAAGTGGCTGTCTTGAGCGCGGCGGACAGCACCAGAAGTGCGACGGCAAGTTGCGCCAGACCGGGCAGGGTCAGACCGGGCAGGGTCGGGGCAGCGGTCAGTGCCGCGATGTCCACGGTGCCAAGGCTGTGCCACAAGAGGACCGAGGCCCCGATCAGCGCCACGTCGCCGGCGCCCCAGACCCGGATGAACTTGCCGGCTGCCCGCTGCGCTTCGGGCCGGTCGGGGTAGAACAGCAAGAGCTGCCGCAGGATCAGCCCCGTCGCCACGAAGGACAGCACCAGGACCGGCAGGCTGGCAGCCTGGACCAGCATCAGGACCGCTGCGACAGCGGCCAGCGTCAGGCCGTGGAACCGACCCTCGCGCGCCTCGCCGTCCAGGTAGCGGCGCGAATAGCGGGTGACGACCCAGCCGACGAAGGCCACAAGCAGCGCAAGCGTCACGCTGATGGCATCCAGCCGCACCAGCGCCAGACCGCCAAGGGACAGGACCTGCGGGCCGGACAGCCAGAGCTGGACCAGACCGGCAAGCCCGAGTGCCAGGGCGACAAGCGCGGCCAGCTCGGCGACACGTGGCAGGCGGCCGGGGCGACGACCGGGATGCAGGACGAAGGGAACTGCGGCGGCCAGCAGGACAAGCGGCGCGAGCGCGATCAGGGGAAGGGACAGCATGACAAGCTCCGTGACGGGATCTGCCGCGGGTGTAGTCCTTGCCAAGATTTCAGAAAATTATATATATTACGCGAAATCATTCTATCGGGTGGAACAATGTCCCAGTTGAACCTTCACCATCTGCGCCTGTTCCGGGCGGTCGCCAGCGATGGCACCCTGACTGGGGCCGCCCGGACCCTGAACCTGTCGCAATCGGCGTTGTCCACCCAGATCAAGGCCTTGGGGGAATCGCTTGGCCAGGAGCTGTTCGAACGCCGGGGCAGGGGGCTGGCCCTGACCGAGGCCGGGCGCATCGCACTCGATCACGCCGACGCGATCTTCCGCACCGCCGACGACCTGACCGCCACCTTGCGCGAAACCGGACGGGCGCGCCGCGCCTTGCGGGTGGGCGCGCTGGCCACGCTGTCCCGCAACTTCCAGATGCAGTTCCTGCGGCCGCTGATCGCGCGGACCGATGTCGAGGTGGTGCTGCGCTCCGGCTCGCTGGAAGAGCTGCTGCGCGGCCTGGAAGCGCTGGCGCTGGACGTGATCCTGACCAATGTCGCGCCGGCGCGGGACGCGACGACGCATTGGCTGGTGCACCGGCTGGACGACCAGCCGGTCAGCCTGATCGGCACTCCGGCCCGGGTCGGGACCTCGGCATCGCTGCGCGATCTGCTGGCCACCCAGCCCCTGATCGTGCCGACGCGGGAAACCGCCCTGCGCGCGGCCTTCGATGCTCTGGTCGCGCGGATGCAGGTGACGCCGGTCCATGCCGCCGAGGTTGACGACATGGCGATGATCCGGCTTCTGGCGCGCGCCGACGCGGGGCTGGCGGTGATCCCCGCGATCGTGGTGCGCGACGAGCTGCAGTCCGGCGCCCTGGTCGAGGCCAGCCGGTTGGACGGCATCGGCGAGACCTTCTTTGCCGTGACCCGGGAACGGCGGTTCCCCAATCCGCTCCTGGCGGATGTCCTGCCGGGATAGGCCACGCAGGATGCCCGGGTGGCGGCTTCATCGCTTGATGTCGACCAGCACCGCTCAGGGCCGAGACCAGTCCACCGGACTGTTTTCCGGGCACCTTTCAGCCGCCATTGTCAGGCAGGTCCGGATCGCGGCGGCGCGAAATGCACGGACCGGCAACTGCCGAGTGACGTCACGCGGCCCGCCTGGCAATCGGACCCGGTGCAGCCGCGTGCGTCAGGCTTGAGAAGTTTGCAGGCAAAACGTAAAGTTGCTTGGCAGTCGAGCGAGGGGGAGCGCAGTTTGGCCAGCTTTCAGACGGTCCTGGTAAAATCGACCGACCCTGCCGTCCTTGAAGCCGTCTCGCGCGCCCTGAGCGAGGCGGACGGATACCGCCTCATCTACGCAGAGGACGACAGGACCGCGATCCGCAGGCTGGAAGAGGTCAATGTGAACCTCTTCCTCTATGATTGCGGTGACGAAGTGGCCCAGGACGAAAGCGCGCTGCTGCGGTCCAGGCTGGCGCATACCAATTGCACGCGCATCCTGCTGCTGGACCCCGACAGGGTCAGGTCCGGCCATGAGCTGGCGAACCGGACCGCGTCCTACCTGTTCCTGTTCAAGCCGATCGAGGCGATGCAGCTGGGTCTGGTCGCCAAGCGGGCGCTGGAACAGGCGGAACTGTCGCGGCGCCACCGGATCCTGAGCCGGGAGCTGAAGCTTTCGCTGGATGACGACATCTTTCAGGGCACGCAGGAAGGCTTTGTCCAGGGCGGCTATTCGCAGTTCGAGCGTCTGGTCTACGTCAGCCCGAAAATGGCAGAGATCGTTGCCGAGGCGCAGATGGCGGCCAAGACCAACATGCCGGTCCTGATCCAGGGCGACACCGGCACCGGCAAGGAACTCTTGGCCCGCGCGATCCATTTCAACTCGCCACGGCGCAAGGCGGCGATGCTGGTGCAGAACTGCGGCGGCATCGCCGAGAACGTGCTGCATTCGGAACTGTTCGGCCATGTCCGGGGCGCGTTTCCGGGTGCCATCTCGGACCGGCTGGGGCTGTTCCGTGCGGCAGACGGCGGGACGATCCTCTTGGACGAGGTGTCCGACATCTCGCCGCAGTTCCAGATCGCGCTCTTGCGTTTTCTGCAGGAAGGCGAGGTGAAACCGCTGGGGTCGGACACCATGCTGCATTCGGATGTGCGCATCATCGCGGCGTCGAACAAGCCGCTGGAGCGGCTGGTGGAAAAGGGCAGTTTCCGGCGCGATCTTTACTACCGGCTGCGCGGGTTCCAGTTGAACGTGCCGTCGCTGGCCGAGCGGCCCGAGGATATTCCCGTCCTGACCCGCTTCTTTGTCGAGAAATATGCCGGTGTCGTGGGCCGGCGGGTGCTGGGCATCACGGCGGACGCGCTGCAACGGCTGGAGGCCTATCCCTTCCCCGGCAATGTGCGGGAACTGGAAACCGAGGTGCAGCGGATGGTCGCGGTGGCCGAACAGGGCGGCTACATCGCCTTCCGGCACCTGTCCGACAAGATTTCCAGAACCCCTGTCAATGACCGGGGCCAGTTGCCATCGCTGGTCGCGGGCGGCAGCCTGAAGGACATCGTCGAGCAGGTCGAGCGGTCGGTGGTCGAGCGGGCGCTTGACCGCAACCAGTGGAACCAGAGCAAGGTGGCCGCCGATCTGGGCCTGTCGCGCGTGGGCCTTGCCAACAAGATCAAGCGCTATGACATCCAGCGGGAAAGGCGGGCATGACCGAAAGCGACAAATCAAATGATCCCGGCAAGGCCGCAGTGCTTGCCTTCCCCGGACCGGGCAGGCGCTGGCCCCGATCTTCCGGTCCGGTCCGCGATCTGGGCCTGACCCCGCTGTCCAAGGCGCTCGGGCCGGTGCCGGTCAGTGCCAGGGGGCACTGGTGCGACCGGTGCCGCGGGGTCTGGTTCAGCCATTTCGGCGAGGCGCGCTGCCCGGTCTGCGGCGGGCGCTGCTGACCCTCCGAGGCAAGCCTGCTGCAAACCAAGTTTTCAGTTTGCACATTGTTGCAGTTATTCATGCCGGCGGCGGCGCAGGTTGATTATGCGCCGACCGAAATCGGCAGTAGCGTAAGCCAAGGATCGGCCCGGCGACAAGGGCTGACCGGATTGGGCTGACCGCATCGCTACCCGTGGCTGGAGGGCCAAGGCAGCTTAACGAAAGGGAGGAACGACATGGCCAATCTGCTTTGGCTGCAAGGTGGCGCGTGCTCGGGGAACACGATGTCGTTCCTCAACGCCGAGGAACCGAGCGCCTGCGATCTGGTGACCGATTTCGGGATCAACATCCTGTGGCAACCGTCGCTCGGGCTGGAACTTGGCGACAACGTCAAGACCATCCTGCAGAAATGCATCTCGGGCGAGATCAAGCTGGATATCTTCGTGTTCGAGGGCACCGTCGTCAACGCCCCGAACGGCACCGGCGAGTGGAACCGCTTCTGCGGCCGCCCGATGAAGGACTGGGTCAAGGAATTGTCGGACGCGGCCGATTTCGTCGTGGCGATCGGCGACTGCGCCACCTATGGCGGCATCCCGGCGATGGCGCCGAACCCGTCGGAAAGCGTCGGCCTGCAGTTTCTCAAGCGCGCCAAGGGCGGCTCGCTCGGCGCGGGCTTCAAGTCCAGGTCGGGCCTGCCGGTCATCAACATTCCCGGCTGCCCGGCGCATCCCGACTGGGTGACGCAGATCCTGGTGGCCATCGCCACCGGACGCGCCGGCGATCTGACCCTGGACGAGTTTCACCGGCCAAAGACGTTCTTTTCGTCCTTTACCCAGACCGGCTGCACCCGGAACATGCACTTCGCCTACAAGGTCTCGACCACGGCCTTCGGGCAGCGGAAGGGCTGTCTTTTCTACGACCTTGGTTGCCGCGGCCCGATGACGCACAGCCCCTGCAACCGGATTCTCTGGAACCGCCACTCGTCGAAGACCCGGGCCGGCATGCCATGCCTTGGCTGCACCGAACCCGAGTTCCCCTTCTTCGATCTGAACCCCGGCACCGTCTTCAAGACCCAGACGGTGATGGGTGTGCCCAAGGACATGCCGACCGGCGTGGACAAGGTCGGCTACATCAAGCTGACCGCCGCCGCCAAGGGCATGTCCCCGAAATGGGCCGAAGAAGACATCTTCGTCGTTTGAAATCGTTCGGGAGGAACTGAACATGACAGCTACAGCCACCGTCGAGACACTCGACATCTCCCCCGTCGGCCGCGTCGAAGGCGATCTCGATGTCCGCGTCGAAGTGCAGGACGGGGTGGTGACCAATGCCTGGACGCATGCGGAACTGTTCCGCGGCTTCGAGGTGATCCTGCGGGACAAGGACCCGCAAGCGGGCCTGGTGGTGACACCGCGCGCCTGCGGCATCTGCGGGGCATCGCACCTGACCTGTGCGGCCTGGGCGCTGGACACCGCCTGGGGCACCACGGTGCCGCGCAACGCGATCCTGGCGCGGAACCTGGGCCAGATCGTGGAATCGCTGCAATCCCTGCCGCGCCACCACTATGGCCTCTTCATGATCGACTACACCAACGCCAACTATGCGGCGAGCCCGTTCTACGAAGAGGCGGTCAAGCGCTATTCGCCCTTCACCGGCACGTCCTATGAGGTCGGGGTCACGATCTCGGGCCGTCCGGTCGAGATCTACGCCCTTCTGGGCGGGCAGTGGCCGCATTCGTCCTTCATGGTGCCGGGCGGCGTGATGTGCGCCCCCACCCTGACCGACGTGACGCGCGCCTGGGCGATCCTGGAACATTTCCGCCAGAACTGGATCGAGCCGCTCTGGCTGGGCTGTTCGATGGAACGCTACGAGGAAATCCAGACGCTGGAACAGTTCGAGGCCTGGCTGGACGAAAGCCCGAAGCACGCGAATTCGGACCTGGGCCTGTTCTGGCGCATGTCGAAGGAGATCGGGCTGCAGCACTATGGCAAGGGCCACGGGCGTTTCGTGACCTGGGGCTACCTGCCGCACGAGGACCGCTACAACAAGCCGACGATCGACAGCCGCTCGGGGGCGGTGATCATGAAGGCCGGCACCTATGACGGTGCCACCGACACGTTCGGCCCGATGGAGCACATCTTCACCCGCGAAGATACCGCCCATGCCTGGTATGACGAAGGCGGTCCGGTCCATCCCTTTGACCGCACCACGAAGCCGATCGCCAAGAACAAGATCGACCCGGCGGGCAAGTATTCCTGGGGCACCGCCGTCCGCCACTCCGAAAGCGGCGCGCTTGAGGCCGGTCCGCTGGCACGCCGGCTGATCGCGGGCAACACCACCGGGCAGGACTTCCAGCACAGCGACGGGCTGGTGCTGGACATGTACCGCAAGTTGGGCGGCGCCTCGATCCTGCTGCGGCACTTCGCGCGGATGCACGAACTTTGCATCCTGTATCGTGAGGCCGAGCGCATCCTGCGCGAGTTCCGGCTGAACGACGAATGGTACATCAAGCCCACCGAACGCGACGGACAGGGCTGGGGTGCCACCGAGGCGATCCGGGGCGCCCTGTGCCACTGGATCGAAGTGAAGAACGGCAAGATCGCGAACTACCAGATCATCGCGCCGACAACCTGGAACGTCGGCCCGCGATCCGCCGACGGCCAGCGCGGTCCGATCGAGGAGGCCCTGCTTGGCACCCCGATCAAGAACAAGCATGATCCGGTCGAGGTCGGCCACGTCTGCCGGTCCTATGACAGCTGCCTGGTCTGCACGGTGCATGCGCATGACGGCGAAACCGGCGAAGAACTCGCCCGGTTCCGGACCGCCTGACCGACCTCCCCCGAAGCGGGCTCACCCTGGGGTGGGTCCGCTTGCGGGGGAATTGCCATTCGGCAGGGAGGGCCGTCATGAGCGAAGGCAAGGAGGCCGTGACCACGGCGCAGCAGACAAGGTATTTCCTGGATCGCTACGGCCTTGCTCCGGCCGACGCGGACCATGACCTGCTGCTGCGCATGATCGAGGACATGTTCAACGAGGGCCTCGTGACCGAGGTCGAGCCGTTCCCCGAGACCGACCGCGAATTCGGCAAGATCCTGGATATCCTGCGCCCGCTTGGCGCCGACGATCTGCGCCAGAAACTGGTGATCTCCGGCTGGATTCTGGAACCCTACGGCCCGGACCGGATGCGCTGCCAGGAATGCATGTATTACCTGGTGCACCGGCGCTGGTGCGATCTGCCGGAACTCAACCTGCCCGCCAAGCCGGACTGGTGGTGCCGGCTCTGGCGGATCTGAAAGGCAGGACGGCCATGGATCTGGACGCGCTGCGTCGCAAGATTGCCGAACGGCTGGCGACCGGGCTGCAGACCGAGGTCTGGCCGCGGGCGGGCACCGGCGAAGAGGTCAATGCCATCGTCACCCGGCTTCGGGTCGAGGCCGGCGACGACCTCGACCGGAAACTGGTGATCGCGGGCTTTACCGACCACACCGTTGTGGCCGAGGACATGCCGCAGCCTTGCGAGACCTGCATGTATTACAAGGTGCACGCCCGGTTCTGCGATCTGCCCGAACTGATGCTGCCGGTCGAGCCGCACTGGTCATGTCGGCTGTGGCGGATCTGATGGTGCCGCGCATCGTCGTGCTGGGCTGCGGCAACCCGAACCGCAGCGATGACGGCGCGGGGCCGGCGGTGATCGCCTTGCTGCGCGCCCGCAGCCTGCCTGCGGGGGTCGAACTTTATGATGTCGGAACCGACGGCATGGCGGTGATCTACAAGGCCCGCGGCGCGACGCATCTGGTCATCGTCGATGCCCGCGCCCCGGCGGGCACGCCCGGGGCGATCTACGAAGTGCCGGGGGAGGTGCTGGCGGCACCGCCCGCGCGCGGGGCCGGGCTGCACGAATTCCGCTGGGACAATGCGATCTACGCCGGGCAGCGGATCTACGGCGCGGCGTTCCCGGCGCATGTGTCGGTCTTCCTGGTCGAGGCAGAAAGCCTGGAGCTTGGCCTGTCGCTCAGCCCGAAACTTGCCCATGCGACCGGGGTTGTCGCCGACCAGGTCGCCGCCCTCCTCGACCGCTGGTCCGCGCCATGAGCCAGGGCCTGTCGATCCGCGACGGGTCGGTCTACCTGCCGGCCGCCCTGGTTGATACCTATTTCAAGGGCGTGGCCTCGGTGGTGGTGTTGATCCGCGACGGCACGCTGATGGTGCTGCCGGTCCATCAGGCGACGGCGGGGGGCTGCCTGCTGAAGCTGCGCAACGCGGCGGGCGACCGCGTGGCCCAGGCGCGCGATCTCTTTCAGGACCATGATCTGCTTGGCCTGACCGCCGCCGATCTGCCGGTGCGGTGGAGCAGCGAGATGTGCGCCCTCTGCGCGGACCTTCCCGCGGGTGCGCAAAGTTAGTTTCCAGATAACAAAGTAGATAGACAGCCCCCGCCGAGGATGTTCTAGTGGTGCGGGGATATGACGCGGCCGCCGAGTCGCGCAGGGGGGGATCGAATGGCTGTCGCAAGCCGCACGAGGCAACAGGTCGATGCGGCGCTGGCGGCGGTCGAGGATGCGCTGGCGTCAGACTCGGACAAGGCGCAGATGCTGATGGAAATCGCCATGGGCCTGCAACAGGCCCCGCGCGAGCCGTCCGACCTGCATGCGGCCGTCGATCTGTATCGTCGCGCGCTGGATCTGGTTCCGGCGGGCGAGGCTTTGGGGGCCGCCCGCATCCGCGCCCGGCTGGCCACGGCGCTGATGGCGGTGCCCGCCCGCGACGCCGAGCCGATGAAGGCGGCACGGGTGGAAATCACCACGGCGATCGCGACCCTGACCGCCGAAGGCTCCGATGCCGAGGTTGCCGAGGCCGAGATGAACCTTGGCCTGATCTGCCAGACCCTGGCCGGGATGGGCATGGCACCGATCCAGCCCGCGATCAGCGCCTATCAGCGGGCCCTGCGCACCTTTGACAAGGCGGCGTTTCCCAAGGAATTCGCGATCCTGCAGAACAACCTGGCGACGGCCTTCCTGTCGATGCCCTTCACCGACGAAAGCGGCAAGCTGCGCGAGGCGCTGGCGGTCCAGGCTTTTGAAGAGGCGCTGCGGGTCGTCACCCTGGTCGATCATCCGGTCGAATATGCGATGCTGCAGAACAACCTTGGCAATGCGCTGCAATATGTCTCGTCGGCGCACCGGGTTGAAAACGGTTTTCGCGCGCTTGATGCCTATGACGAGGCGCTGAAAGTGCGCACCCGGCGCGACATGCCCGAGGCCTATGCCAATACCGTCGCCAACAAGGCGAACTGCATCGCGAACCTGCCCGACGATCCGGCGAACCCCGAGGCCGGCAACCCGCGCAACGTGGCGCAAGCGGTGTCGCTTCTGCGCGAGGCGAAGGCGATCTTTGCCGAACGTGGCGTCGACGACAAGGCCCAGGCCGTCGCCGAGGCCATCACCGAACTGTCGTCGCACCTGGCGCCGCATGGCGCCTTCGGGTCCGCGGACCGGCACTGAACCCGACCCCTTCATCCCAAGAGGAGACCAAAGCTTGATCACTGTCCTAGCCCTTGCAACCGGAATAGTCGCGGCGCTGCTTGCCGGAGCCGCCTCGGGCGTGGCCGTCGGAAAAAGCGCGCTCGGCGCCGAGTTGTCGGCCTACATGGGCGCGCTTTACGGCGTCATCGCCGGCACGGCGGCGGTTGTCGTCACCGCCATCATCCTCGCTCTGGTCTGAAGGAGAACCCGCATGTTCGGCATGGCGATAACGACCGCAAAGCTTTTCTTTGCTGGCAAGCTCTTCAAGGACAACCGCAAGGTGGTTTCCCAGTTCGCTGTTGGCGCGGGCCTTGGCGTTGTCTGCGGGGTCGCGGTCGGTCTGGTGGCCCCGCTCTGGGTGGCGACGATCACCGCGGGCGTGGTCGCCGGGGCGGTGCAGCCGGCGTTGCTCAAGCATGTGAAATACGCCTGAGCCGATGCCCGACAGCGGCGCCCCCCAGCAGGTGGATCCCCCCGGCCTTGACCGGCTTCTGGGCGATCTGCGCGCGCTTGAGGCGCTGGCCGAGGGCTGGGACGACAGTGCCCGGATCGGCGCCGCCGCGCGCGCCGCCGCCATCGACGCGCTGAACGCCGAGGCGTTCCGGCGCCTGATCCGCGCGCTGAAGGCGCAGGAGGGTTTCGGCAAGGCACTGGCCGAGGCGGCGCGCGACGAGGTGGTCTATGCCGTCCTGCGCCGCCACGGCATCCTGAAGCCCTCGCTGTTTGAACGGGTCGAGGCCGCGCTGGAGACGGTGCGCCCGATGCTGGCCAGCCACGGCGGCAACGCCGAGGTCGTCGCGGTCGAGGGCAACCGCGCCGAGATCCGCTTTCTGGGCGCCTGCGACGGCTGCCCGGCCTCGCAGCTGACGTTCTACGCCGGCGTCAAGAAGGCGATCGAGGACCATGTGCCCGAGATCACCGAGGTGCGTCAGGTCAAGGGGCTGGGCGGGGGCGGTGCCGATACGGTGCATTTCACCTCGCCCTTTGCCGAGACGCTGGGGGGTGCCTGGATCAATGCGCTTGACCTGGCAAGGCTGGCAGACGGCGCGACGCTGTTCGAAACCGTTGGCGGCGAAGAGGTGATCTTTTCGCGGCAGGGCGACAGCGTGACCTGCTTTCGCAACGCCTGCGCGCATATGGGGCT
>PNNE01000103.1 GCA_013824055.1 Rhodobacter sp.
TCGGCATAAAGCAGCGCCAGTTCCTTGCGGATCGCGCCGGCCTGTTCGCGCATCCGCGCGTCCTTCAGCACCGCCCGCATCGTGTTCAGCGTCGCCATGCAGGTGGTGGGCGAGACGATCCAGACCTTGGCCGCGAATCCCTCGCGCACGACGTCGGGAAAGTTCGCGTGCAGTTCGGCGTAGACCGCTTCCGACGGCAGGAACATCAGCGCGCCATCGGCGGTCTCGCCTTCCAGGATGTATTTCTCGCTGATCGCGCGGATATGGCTGCGGACGGCGGTGCGCATCAGTTGCGCGGCCTCTTGCAGCAGGCGGGGCGAGTCGGCGCGGCGCAGCGCCTCGTAGGCCTCCAGCGGGAACTTGGCGTCGATGGCAATGGGGCCGGGGGGGTTCGGCAGGTGGATCAGGCAGTCGGCGCGGCGGCCGTTGGAAAGGGTGGCCTGCATCGTGTAGGCGTCCTTCGGCAGGGCCTTCTGCACGATGTCGTGCAGCTGGATTTCCCCGAAGGCCCCCCGGGTCTGCTTGTTCGACAGGATGTCCTGCAGCGACAGGACATTGCCCGACAGCTTTTCGATGTTGGCCTGCGCCTTGTCGATCGTCGCCAGCCTTTGCTGAAGCTCGCCCAGTGACCGCGCCGTCCGCGTCGAAGTCCCGTGCAGGGCTTCGGTCATCTGGCGCTGCACTTCGGCCAGGCGGCTCTCCATCACCTGCAGCATCGCGGTCTGGCTGACGGCCTGGGTTTCCGAGACGTGGTGCAGGCCACCGGCAAGCCGCTCCTGCCCGTCACCCAGGGCTTGCAGGCGCGAGGAGAGCCAGGACACCTCGCGCATCAGCGGCGCGGCGGTCGAGGAGGCCCGGGCGGCGGCGCGCAGGATCAGCACCAGGAACACCAGCAGCACCAGCGCAGCCCCGCCGAGAAGCAGGATCTCGGGCGAGTTCCACGCATGGCTCTGGCCGAACAGCGAGATCATCGGCGGCCAAACAGCCGTTCGATGTCGTGCAGCGACAGTTCCACATAGGTGGGCCGTCCGTGGTTGCACTGGCCGGACAGCGGTGTCGCCTCCATCTCGCGCAGCAGGGCGTTCATTTCCTCGGGTCGCATCTGGCGGCCCGAGCGGACCGAGCCGTGGCAGGCCATGCGCGACAGGAGCGCGTCGATCCTGGCGCGGACCAGCTGGCTGTCGCCGCTGTCGGCCAGTTCGTCGAGGATGTCGCGGATCAGCGCCGCGCCGTTGACCGGACCCAGGACCGCGGGCGTTTCGCGGATCGCCACGGCATTGCCGCCGAAGGGTTCGATGCCGAGGCCGACCTCGGCCAGCGCCGGGGCTGCGTCCAGAAGGCGGGCGGCGTCCGTCGGGGAAAGCTCGACGATCTCGGGGATCAGCAGCGCCTGGGCGCGGATGCCGGTCTCGGCCAGCTGGCGTTTCAGGCGTTCGTAGACCAGGCGCTCGTGGGCGGCGTGCTGGTCGACGATGACAATGCCGGTGGCGGTCTGGGCGACGATGTAGTTTTCGTGCACCTGGGCGCGGGCGGCACCGAGGGGGTGCGCCTGGGGCTGCTCGTCGTGCGGCTGCGCCTTCTCCTCGCGGGGGGGGGCGAAGGCGGCGGCCTGGGGGGCCTCGGCAAAGCCGGGGGCCTGGAAGGCATAGGCGCGGGCGAAACTGGCCGGGCTGGGGCGGTCCATCTGGTAGACGCGCGCCGGTTCGGGGCGGAACGCGTCCAGCGTGGCCGCGCCCAGAGTGGAAGACGCGCGGTGGCCGGCGCCGGTCAGCGCGGATTTGAGCGCGGTGATGATCAGGCTGCGGGCCGCGTCGGGTTCGCGGAAGCGGACCTCGGCCTTGGCGGGGTGCACGTTCACATCGACGCGCTGCGGGTCGGCGATCAGGTTCAGCACCGCAGCGGGGTGGCGGTCACGGCTGAGGACGTCGAAATAGGCGGCGCGGAGGGCACCGTAAAGCATCCGGTCCAGCACGGGCCGCCCGTTGACGAACAGGTATTGCTGCGCTGACGACCCGCGCGAATAGGTCGGCAGCGCGGCATAGCCCTGCAGCCGCAACCCCTCGCGTTCGGCGTCGATGCGCAGGGCGTTGTCGGTGAAGTCACGGCCGATGACAGAGGCCAGGCGGGATTGCAGCGCATCAAAGAGGTCGCCACTTGCCGGATCGGCGCGGAACAGGGTCCGCGCCTCGCCCCCCGTCACGTCGCGCAGGGTGAAGCCCACCAGCGGTTCGGCCATCGCCAGACGGCGGATCACTTCCGTGACGGCCTGCAGCTCGGCGCGGTCCGATCGCAGGAATTTCAGCCGGGCCGGCGTGGCGAAGAACAGGTCGCGAAGCTCGACCACGGTGCCACGGGTCAACGCCGCAGGGCGCACCGGCGACAGGCGGCTGCCCTCGCAGGCGATCTGCGCCGCCTCGCCCTCGGCCCGGCTGGTGATCGTCAGCCGCCCCACGGCGCCCAGGCTGGGAAGCGCCTCACCCCGGAAGCCGAAGCTGCGGATGTCCAGCAGATCCGAGCCGTCGATCTTTGACGTCGCATGGCGCGACAGGGCCAGGGGCAGGTCCCCGGCCGTCATGCCGCAGCCGTCATCGGTGACCCGGACCAGCGTCTTGCCGCCATCGGCGATGTCGACCTGAATCCGCGACGCCCCGGCGTCCAGGGCGTTTTCGACCAGCTCCTTCACCGCCGAGGCGGGACGCTCCACCACCTCACCGGCGGCAATGCGGTTGATCGCGGCCTCGTCCAGTTGCCGGATGACCGGACGGCCCTGCGCGCCCGTTATCTTGGGGGTGAAAAGCGTCATGCCGCTATCTGTAGCAGGCGTACCTGAGTCGGGGAAGAACGAAACCGGACTGGCGGCTTCGGACTTGCGCTTTGTCCGGCTTGCGTCATACCGAAAGGAAAAGGCGCGCTGAACGCCAGCAACGTCAAGGGGGACGGACATGCAGGATATCCTGGCGCTCGCCGGCGCCAATCTTCTGACGCCGATGATCCTGTGCTTTGCACTTGGTCTCTTCGCGGCGCTGGCCCGCAGCGAGTTGTCGATCCCCGAAGCGGTGGCGAAGGGAATGTCGATCTACCTGCTCTTCGCCATCGGCTTCAAGGGCGGGGTCGCTGTCGCCGATCACGGGCTGGATGCGACGCTGATCGCGGCGCTGGTTGCCGGGCTGGTCCTGTCCTTCATCATCCCGTTCGCCGCATTTGCCCTGCTGAAGGTGATGACCCGGCTGTCGCCAACCGATGCCGCCGCCGTCGCCGCGCATTACGGCTCGATCTCGATCGTGACCTTCGTCACCGGGTCCGCGGTCGTGCAGTCCGCCGGGCTGGTGGCCGAGGGGTACATGGTCGCCGTCGCCGCCGCGATGGAGGCCCCGGCGATCATCGCGGCGCTGTACCTCGTCTCGCGCTCGGGCGGGCGGACCGAGAAGATCGATGCCGATCTCTGGCGCGAGATCCTGCTGAACGGGTCGATCGTGCTTCTGGTCGGCTCGTTCCTGATCGGCTTTGTCACCGGAGACCCCGGCATGAAGCGGATCGAGGCGTTCATCGTGGCACCCTTCCAGGGGGTGTTGTGCCTGTTCCTGCTTGACATGGGCCTGGTGGCGGGCCGGGGGATGCGGAGCTCGAGAGGCGTGATGACGCCAGGGGTGCTGGCCTTCGGCCTGGTGATGCCGGTCGTCGGCGCCGGGTTCGGGCTGGCGGCGGGAATGATCCTTGGCCTGTCGGTGGGCGGCGTCGCACTGCTGATGATCCTTTCCGGTTCGGCGAGCTACATCGCAGTGCCCGCCGCGATGCGGGTGGCGCTGCCCGAGGCCAATCCGTCGATCTACCTCACGCTGTCGCTGGGGGTGACTTTCCCGTTCAATCTGGTGATCGGAATTCCGGCCTGGGTGGCCGTGGCACAGGCGTTGGGGGGCTGACATGCAGACGCACAAGGCGAAACGGGTCGAGATCATCATCGAAGCCCCGATGGAAAACCGGCTTACCACCGCACTGGAAAGGGCCGGAGTCACTGGATTCACCGTCCTGCCCGTGCTCGGCGGCTCTGGTCGGTCCGGTCGCTGGACGCGCGAGGGGCAGGTCGGCCGCAGCGGCATGGTCGCCGTGGTCTGCCTTGTCCGGCCGGAAAAGCTGGACACGCTGCTCGAGGCCGCCTTCACGGTCGTCGACCGCCACATCGGCGTGATCGGCGTCATGGATGCCGAGGTCCTGCGGGCCGATCGCTTCTGACGCCGGACCGGGGCACCTCCTCGTGCGACTTCGTCTTCTCGTCGGAGGACCAGCCGCGGTCAGCCACGGCAGCGGACAGAAGGCGCCAGATCCCCGGCGTCCGCGCCCAGGATATGGAGATCATGCAGGTTTTCCGTCTGGCCGCCGTGGACAGATCAGGCCGCAAGCTCCCCTGACCCCACCGCATACAACCCCGCTGCCCCTTCCTTTGCCTGGGCCAGCAGACCCCCCAGCTCTGGCAGCAGCCGTCGGACCATGACCCGGGCCAGGGCCTCGCGCCCCGGATCGGCCAGCGCCGCCTTCAGGTGCGCCTGCCCGCCCAGGACCCGCGCGAAGGCCCGCAGGTAGGGGGTCGCCCCCGCGAAACGGTCGTTGAGGGGAAGCGCCAGCACCGCCTCGGTGCCTTCCCGCAGCGCCTCGGCCGCCTGCCAGACCTCGCCGGCCAGATCGGGCAGGCGGGCGCGGCCGGCTTCGGCCCCGCGCTGGACCTCGTCGATCAGCCGGAACGCCGCCTCGCCCCCATCGGCCAGCTTCCGCCCCACCAGATCCATCGCCTGGATGCCGTTGGTCCCTTCATAGATCGGCAGGATGCGTGCGTCCCGCAGGTATTGCGCCGCCCCCGTCTCTTCGATGAACCCCATGCCCCCATGCACCTGCACCCCGAGGCTCGCCACCTCGCAGGCCACATCGGTCCCGTAGGCCTTGGCGATGGGGGTCAAGAGCGCCGCGCGGGCCTGCCAGTCCGCACTGCCCGTCGCCGTCGCCATGTCGATCGCCTTGGCGCAGGCCAGCGAGATCGCGCGGGCGGCAAAGACCTCGGCCCGTGCCGTCGCCAGCATCCGGCGGACGTCGGCATGATCCAGGATCGGGCCGTCCGGCGACAGCGGCGTCGCCCCCTGGTGCCGCACCTCGGCATAGGCCTGCGCGTGCTGAAGCGCGGCCTCGGCCAGGCCCACGCCCTGAGCGGCGACGGAAAGCCGGGCGTTGTTCATCATCGTGAACATCGCCGCCATCCCCTTGTGCGGCGCCCCCACCAGCCATCCCCTCGCGCCAGAGTACTCCATCACGCAGGTCGGGCTGCCGTGGATGCCCAGCTTGTGCTCCAGGCTGACGACACGCAGGCTGTTGCGCTCGCCAGGCTGCCCCTTGGCGTCGGGGATAAGCTTCGGGACCATGAAAAGGCTGATCCCCTTCGTCCCCTCGGCCCCGTCCGGCAGGCGCGCGAGGACCAGGTGGCAGATGTTCGGAGTGAGGTCGCTGTCCCCCCAGGTGATGAAGATCTTCTGCCCGGTGATCGCATAGGTCCCGTCCCCGTTCGGCACCGCCTTCGTCCGCAGCGCGCCGACATCCGAACCTGCATGCGGTTCGGTCAGGTTCATCGTCCCGGACCATTCGCCCGAGGTGAGCCGGGGCAGGTAGAGGGCCTTCATCTCATCGGACGCATGATGCTCCAGCGCCTCGATCTGGCCTTTGGTCAGCAAAGGCTTCAGGTGCAGGGCCAGGCAGGCGCCGGACATCATCTCGTCGACCCCCAGCGTCAGCGAGATCGGCAGTCCCATGCCGCCGTGGTCGGGGCTGGCGGCCATGCCGACCCAGCCGCCGTCGGCAATCGCGCGGTAGCCCTCGGCAAAACCGGGCGAGGAGACGACGGTGCCGTTTTTTAGCCGCGCGGGGTGCTGGTCGCCGACCCGGTTCAGGGGCGCAAGGATGTCGGTCGACAGCCGCCCGGCCTCGGTCAGGATCGCATGGGCCAGGTCCGGCGTGGCGGCAGCGAAGCGGTCGGTCGCCGCGACCTCGGCAAAGCCCACCACGTGATCCAGGATGAAGCGGATATCCCTGACGGGTGCGCGGTAGGGCATCGGGGCCTCCTGGGTCAAAGCTTGGCAAGACGGGGCTGGCTTGTGGGCGGCCCGTCGCAAGGCTATTGCATTCGCCGAACCCATCAAGTTGGACGCTGCGTCACCATGACCGGAACCCTAGCCCCAGGCGATGCCGGGATCGCCGAAGCCGCGCGGCTGCTGTCGGCGGGCGAGCTGGTCGCCTTCCCGACCGAGACGGTCTACGGGCTGGGCGGAGATGCGCGATCCGACCGGGCGGTGGCGCGGATCTACGAGGCGAAGGGGCGGCCAAGCTTCAACCCGCTGATCGTCCACCTGCCCGATCTTGTCGCGGTGGAAAAGATCGCGCACGTTGGACCCAAGGCGCGGATGCTGGCGCAGGCCTTCTGGCCGGGGCCGCTGACTCTGGTGCTGCCCGTGCGGGAGCGGGCGGGGCTATCGCCTCTGGTGACGGCGGGGCTGCCGACGGTGGCCGTGCGGATCCCGGCGCATCCGCTGGCGCAACGGCTGCTTCGGGCGTTCGGGGGCCCGCTTGCGGCACCGTCCGCCAACCCCTCGGGACGGGTGTCCCCCACCGAGGCCGCGCATGTGCTGGAGGGTCTGACGGGCCGGATCGCGGCGGTGCTGGATGGCGGTCCCTGCGCGGTGGGGCTGGAGTCGACCATCGTCCTGGCCGACCCCCAGCCGGTGCTGCTGCGCCCCGGCGGAGTGCCGGTGGAGGCGCTGGAAGCAGCCCTGGGCGAGCCGCTGGCAACCGGCGGCGACGCGGGAAAGCCGACGTCTCCGGGCCAGCTGGCCTCGCACTACGCCCCCGATGCCGCCCTGCGGCTTGACGCGACCGAGGCGCGGCCGGGTGAGGTTCTGGTCGGCTTCGGGCCGGTGACGGGCGCCTTGTCGCTGTCCGAGACCGGCGATCTGGTCGAGGCGGCGGCCAGGCTGTTCCAGCTGCTGCGCGAGGCGGACCGGCTGGCGGGGCCGGGCGGGCGCATCGCCTTTGCCCCGGTGCCCGAAACGGGGCTGGGCCGCGCGATCAATGACCGGCTGCGGCGGGCGGCGGCTCCGCGCGGCGTCCAGCCCGCCACCTCGGCGTCACACCCGCGCGGTCCGGTGGGCGAGACAGCAAAGTTTCCCCGTTAATTTTCGGTTCACCTATGCCATATTCCTGCCGGGCCTGAGAGCCTGAGCAATCGGAAAGTCCGCCGACCAAGGCAGGACACAAAAGGGAACCGTGGAATGTTTAACGAATTCAAAACCTTCATCGCGCGCGGCAACGTGATGGACCTTGCGGTCGGTGTGGTCATCGGCGCTGCCTTCACGGCCATCGTCACCTCGCTGGTCGACGACCTGATCAATCCGCTGATCGGCCTGATCGTGGGTGGCGTGGACTTCAGCGGTCTGAGCGTCGGCCTTGGTGATGCCCAGTTCATGTACGGAAACTTCATCACCGCGATCATCAAGTTCGTGATCGTGGCCTGGGTGGTGTTCCTGATCGTGAAGGCGGTGAACCGGATGATGCCGAAGAAGGAAGAGGCTCCGCCCGCTCCGACGGGTCCGTCGGACAACGAGCTGTTGAAGGAAATCCTGGCCACGCTGAAGGCCAAGTAAGGCCGCAGGTCAGGGCGTCTGGCCGCGCAGATGGGGCACCGTGGCTCTGGTGCCCCATCTGCGCGGCAGGGCGGCGTCGTTGCGGCGTCAGAGCTTCAGCGCCTCTGCAGCCGCAATCGCCGGCAGGCCAAGCGCCAGGCCCACGGCGGCGTAGGTCAGCTTGCCGGCATGGACGTTCAGCCCGTGCAAGAGGTGCCGGTCGTCGGCGCAGGCCTGTTTCCAGCCCTTGTCGGCCAGGGCCAGCATGAAGGGCATCGTGGCGTTGCCCAGTGCCTGCGTCGAGGTGCGGGCGACCGCGCCGGGCATGTTGGCGACGCAGTAATGCATGATGCCGTCGACCTCGTAGATCGGATCCTGGTGGGTGGTGGCGCGGGAGGTCTCGAAGCAGCCGCCCTGGTCGATGGCGACGTCGACCAGCGCCGCGCCGGGCTTGAGTTCTTTCAGCTGGGCCTTCGAGATCAGCTTCGGCGCCGCGGCTCCGGGGATCAGGACCGCGCCGATGATCAGGTCGGCTTCGCGGGCCAGCGAAATGGTGTTGCCGGCGCTGGCATAGGCGTTCTTGAACTGGCCGCCAAAGACATCGTCCAGATAGCGCAGCCGGTTGACCGCGCGGTCGATGACCGTGACATCCGCGCCCATCCCGGCGGCGACCTTGGCCGCGTGGGTCCCGACGACGCCGCCGCCGATGACCAGCACCTTGGCCGGAAGCACCCCCGGCACGCCACCCAGCAGCACACCGCGCCCGCCATTGGCCTTCTGCAGGGTCCAGGCCCCGACCTGCGGGGAAAGGCGGCCCGCAACCTCGGACATCGGGGCCAGAAGGGGCAACCCGCCGCGGTCGTCGGTCACCGTCTCGTAGGCGATGCAGGTGGCGCCGCTGGCCAGAAGGTCGTGGGTCTGCTCCGGGTCCGGGGCGAGGTGCAGGTAGGTGAACAGGACCTGGCCTTCGCGCAGGCGCTTCCGTTCCACGGCCTGGGGCTCCTTGACCTTGACGATCATGTCGGCCCTGGCAAAGACCTCTTCCGCGGTGTCGACGATCCGGGCCCCGGCCGCGACATAATCGGCGTCGGCAAAGCCTGCGCCCATCCCGGCCTTGGTCTCGATCATCACCTCATGGCCGTGGGCCACCGCCTCGCGCGCCGCGTCCGGGGTCATCCCGACGCGGAACTCTTGCGGCTTGATCTCTTTCGGGCATCCGATTTTCATGATTTCCTCCCTGCGGGACCTGGTCCCTGTGGGCGCAATCGTGATCCGATTTCGTGGCAATGCTTTGATTTCTGGTTGGCGCGCAGCCCAGTTCTGCGTAACTTCTTCGAAGGAACCGACACTTTGCCGAAGGATCTTGCATGACCCCGGATCTTGACGCCACCGACCGCCGCATCCTGACCGTCTTGCAGAAGAACGGCCGGATCACCAATGCCGAACTCTCCGAGGTGGTGAACCTGTCGCCGTCGGCCTGTCACCGCCGGGTTCAGCGGCTGGAGGAGGAGGGGTTCATCGCGGGCTACGTCGCCCTGCTGGACGCCCGGCGCATGGGGCGGATGACCACGGTCTTCGTCGAGATCACGCTGCAAAGCCAGGCCGAGGACCTGCTGGACGCCTTCGAGCGTGAGGTGGCCAAGGTGCCGGATCTTCTGGAGTGTCATCTGATGGCAGGGACGGCGGATTACCTGCTGAAACTGATGGCCGAGGACACCGAGGATTTCGCCCGCATTCACCGGCAGTTCCTGTCGCGCCTGCCGGGGGTCCGGCAGATGCAGTCCAGCTTTGCGCTGCGGACGGTGGTGAAGACGACGGCGCTGGCAGTCTAGGCGGCGGCCTGCTGGTAGCCCTGCAGATAGCCCATCACCGCGCGGCGGGTGCGGTCGGTCAGGGCGCCACGGTCGGCCTCGTGCGCCTCGCTGGCGGCGTCGATCATGCCGCGCAGGATGGCCAGGATGTCCTGCGCCGTCGTCTCGGGGCGCTGGATCTTCAGCTCGTCCAGACGGGCGGCGATCAGCACGGTGATCCGGGCCGAGAACTCGGCAGCTTCCGGGTCCGGCGGCATCTGGCTGCGCGCCAGGTTCAGCGTCCGCGACAGCGATGGACGGGCCAGGTAATGCGCCACGGTCGCCTCGATCAGCTCATCCACCAGATCGGTCAGGGTGTGCGCCGCGTCCGAGCTGACGATCCGCTCCACCGCTTCCAGGAGGTTCGCCCGCTCCGCCCGGATCAGGGCGGCGAGCAGCGCGTGCTTGCCGGGGAAGTACTGGTACAGCGACCCGATCGAGACCCCGGCCCGCGCTGCGACGGCGTTCGTCGTCAGCGCATCCAGCCCTCGACCCGAGCAGAGGTCGGCTGCGGCGGCAAGGATCCCGTTCACTTTTGCGCGGGAGCGGTCTTGGCGGGGGTGTTTGCGAAGTTCGATCATGACCCAACGGTAGGCGGTCTGATTGCGGCAGAAAACTGTTAAATGTGGCGACATTTGGAAATAGATTGTTGATGCTCGCCCAAGTTGCAACACGGCCCCGCCACAATGCTGCCACACAATCAAAGGTTGCGGGCGGTGCCAGCGCCGGGGTGACGGAAGGGTAAAGAAAAACCCCCGGCCTCGCGGACGGGGGTTGATCGGGACGGGAATCGCTTCCCCAGTGTCGCTGTGACGTCTTAGAGACCGCCTTCGCGCTGAAGCTTCTTCCGCGCAAGTTTCCTTGCACGGCGCACGGCTTCGGCTTGTTCGCGTGCCTTCTTGACGGAGGGCTTCTCGAAATGTTGCTTGAGCTTCATTTCACGAAACACCCCTTCGCGCTGAAGTTTCTTCTTCAGAGCACGGAGAGCCTGTTCGACGTTGTTGTCGCGGACGCTGACCTGCATGTGGTTGTCACCACCTTCCTAAGCTAGAGTTGCACTATGATGTGCAGGCCGGGGCGCTATATCAAAGCGACACCGGCTTGTCTACCAAGAGGAGGACGCGATGTCCGAGGATGAACTCAAGGCCCGCGTGCTGGATGCCGCGCTGTCGCATGTGCCGTTCGACGGCTGGTCCGAACGGACCCTGGCCGCGGCAATCACCGAGTCCGGCGTGGCACCGGCTCTGGCCCGGTCGCTGTTCCCGCGCGGGGGCGTCGACCTGGCGCTGGCCTATCACCAGCGCGGCGACCAGGCGATGGTGGCGGCACTGGCGCAGCGGAACCTGGCGGCCCTGCGGTTCCGGGACCGCATCGCCCTGGCCGTGCGCCTGCGGCTGGAAGCTGCCGACCGCGAGCTGGTGCGGCGGGGGACGACGCTTTTCGCGCTGCCGATGCATGCGGCGGACGGGGCGCGGGCGATCTGGCAGACGGCGGACCGGATCTGGACGGCGCTGGGCGACAGCTCGCAGGACCTGAACTGGTACACCAAGCGCGCCACGCTGTCGGCAGTCTATGGCGCGACGGTGCTGTACTGGCTGGGCGACGATTCGCCCGAGGCGCAGGACACCTGGAATTTCCTGGACCGGCGCATCGACCAGGTCATGCAGGTCGAGAAGCTAAAGGCCGGTTTTCGGGAAAATCCGTTTGGAAAGGCCTGGATGGCGGGACCCGGCAAGATTTTTGAAACCATTCGTGCGCCAAGACTGCCGGATGACCTGCCCGGCCGCACCCGCGGATAGACCAAGGACCGAAGATGACCCTGTCGCACAGCATGCTTGCCATCGAGATTTCGTCCCCCGGCGGGCCTGATGTGCTGCAGCCGGTCTCGGTGCCGGTTCCGGTGCCGGGGCACGGCCAGATCATCATCCGCGTCGCCTATGCCGGGGTGAACCGCCCCGATGCCCTGCAGCGCGCCGGGGCCTATGCGCCGCCGCCCTCGGCCTCGCCACTGCCGGGGCTGGAATGTTCGGGGACGGTGGTCGAGGTGGGGCCGGGCGTCAGCCGCTGGACGATAGGCGATCAGGTCTGCGCCCTGCTGCCCGGTGGCGGCTACGCCGAATACGTCGCCACGCCCGAGGCGCATGCCCTGCCGATCCCCAGGGGCCTGTCGCTGAAGGAAGCCGCCTGCCTGCCCGAAACCTGCTTCACCGTCTGGTCGAACGTGGTGATGCGCGGCGCCTTGCGCGGGGGCGAGCGGTTTCTGGTTCACGGCGGCACCAGCGGGATCGGGACGACGGCAATCCAGATCGCTCATGCTCTGGGCGCCCGGGTCTTCGCGACCGCGGGCAGCGACAGGAAGTGCCAGGTCTGTCGCGACCTTGGGGCCGAGGCCGCCTTCAACTACCGCGATGTGGACTTCGTGGCCGAGATGAAGGGTTTCGGCGGGGCGAACCTGATCCTGGACATGGTGGGCGGCCCCTATATCGAGCGGAACTTCAAGGCGCTGGCCGACGGCGGGCGGCTGGTGCAGATCGCCTTTCTGCAGGGGGCCAAGGTCACTCTGAACCTGGCCGAGCTGATGACCCGGCGGCTGGTCCTGACCGGGTCCACCCTGCGGCCGCAGTCGGACCTGGCCAAGGCCAGGATCGCCCGGGCGGTGGAGGACCAGGTCTGGCCGATGATCGAACGCGGCGCGGTCAAGGTGGTGATGGACAGCGAATACGACCTGCCCGACGCCCCCGCCGCGCATTGGCGGATCGAATCCGGCAGCCATGTCGGCAAGATCGTCCTCAAGGTCAATCCGTAGGGAATACCTTACCGTCCTTGCCTTCGTTCTGCCTGCTCTCCCGCTTCACGGCGCTGACAGCTTACCCTAACGTAAGTGCTGGTCAGGCGGGGTTGGAGCTTCCCATCCAGACATTTGCAGCCCGGTGCGGACCCCAGCCGCCTCGGGCATCCGGACGTTAGACGGCAGATATTTTCTGAAATCCCCTGGAACGACACAAGTCCCGTCCGGTCCCGCCTGCCAGTCTAGCGGACCGGCTCCAGCACGGCATCGGGCAACCGGCAATCCCGGATCACGTCAGCGCCACAGCGCCGGAAGTCCAGATCGCGGGTCAGGCAGATCCGTGCCTCCCGGATCAGGCCCGCCTTGCAGGTGATGGTGATCTGGTCGCGCGCAAGGTCGGGGTTGGCTTCCAGAAACGCCGCTTCGATGACTGCCGCCGGCACCTGAAGACGGCGGGAGACGTCCGCCAGAAATCCGGGAATCGCAACGCGGTCGTAGGCCGCGCGTGCGGTTCGGAAATAGTCGGGCGCGGACAGACCCGAACAGCGCCCGTGCTTCTTCCACTGGTGGAACGCCGGCCCGGCCCCGCCCATGATGTCCGCCATTGCCGCGGTCTGGGCACGGGTCGGATCGCGCCGGGCCGTGCGGCAGAACGCGGGCCAGCCCTCCTCATGCTGCGGCCAGAGGCCGTGCAGGACGAAGGTCAGACCGCGGCCGTCATCGCATTGCGGGTCGTCGCGGGAATCGCCCTCCAGCGCGCACCAGGCTGCCGACCAGGACAGCGACAGGACGTAATAGTCGAAGTCCCCGGCCTGCTCGCCCTCGGCCCGCGCGGCATTGGACCAGCACAAAGCCGCGATGGCCAGCAGGAACAGGCGCATTTTCGCTTCCCCTTTGCGCATTTCGGCCCTATATGGGCGCCTGAATTCCCCGAAATCGTGGAACTCGCGGGCCAGGCCCGCAGCCGTTTTCCCGGCACGGGACAGGTTTGTAAAGGAGAGATCCGATGTCGAAACCGCTTATGGCCAAGGCCACTGCCGTCTGGCTGGTGGACAACACGACGCTGAGCTTTGCCCAGATCGCCGATTTCTGCGGGATGCACGAGCTTGAGGTCCAGGGGATTGCCGACGGCGACGTCGCCACCGGGGTCAAGGGTTTCGACCCGGTCGCCAACAACCAGCTTGACCCGATCGAGATCACCCGCGCCCAGGCCGACCCGTTGTACCGGATGAAGCTGAAGTTCAACGCCGCCGCCGTGGGCGAGGAAAAGCGCCGCGGCCCGCGCTACACGCCCTTGTCCAAGCGTCAGGACCGCCCGGCCGCGATCCTGTGGCTGGTGAAGTTCCACCCCGAACTGTCGGATGGCGCCATCGGCAAGCTGGTCGGCACCACCAAGCCGACGATCCAGTCGATCCGTGAGCGGACGCACTGGAACATCGGCTCGATCCAGCCCATCGACCCCGTCGCCCTGGGGCTGTGCAAGCAGACCGAGCTTGATACCGCCGTGCAGGCCGCGGCCCGCAAGAAGGCGGCTGATGGCGTGGTGATGTCCGACGACGAACGGCGCAAGCTGGTGTCGACCGAGCAGTCGCTGGGCATGGCACCCGAGGCGCGGATGCCCTCGTCCCTGTCGGGGCTGGAGGTGTTCGGCGACGAGGAAAAGGACGACAGCCCGGCGTCAGACTTCTCGGATGCCGACAGCTTCTTCAACCTGCCCGCTGGACCGCAGGACGATGACGACAATGATGACGACGATGATCACGAAGACGAGGACGAAGACGAGGACGACCGTCGCCGCTGATCGCAGGCTTGACGCGCATGTAAAGGCCCGGCCGCACCCGTTGCGGTCGGGCCTTCCACTTGCGGCCGGACCTGTCGCAGGCCTGTAACCTGTCCGTCGCATCAGTGTCGCCAGGCGCTGCTACTCGGCCTTTTCAGCATCCCCCTGAAAAGGACGTCCCTGCCATGAAACACCTCATCGCCTCGGGTCTGCTGGCCATCGGCCTTGCCGCGGCCACCCAGTCCGCCGCCCAGGACACGATCCGCTTCGCCGTCACCGACATCGACGGGATGGAGGCGCTGCAGCGCGAGATGGGGCCGTTCAAGGCTGCGTTCGAAGCAGCCTCTGGCCTGAAGGTCGAGTTCTTCCCCGTCTCGGGCCGCACGGTCGCGGTCGAGGCGATGGCCGCCGATCAGGTCGATTTCGTGCTGACCGGCCCGGCCGAATATGTCGTCTTCAACGCCCGGCTTGACGCGCAGCCGGTCGTGACCTGGGTGCGCCCGGACTATTATTCGACCGTCGTGGTGCTGGACGGCAGCGCGGTCACGTCGCCCGCCGACCTGAAGGGCCAGAAGATCTCGTTCGGCGAGATCGGCTCGACTTCTCAGCATCTGGGGCCGGTCGATCTGCTGGCGCAGGCCGGGCTGACCTACGCCGTGGATTATGAGCCGGTGTTCCTGAACCGCAACGTCGCGGTCGAGGCGCTGATCAGTGGCGAGATCGCCGGGATCGGCCTGAACCGGACCCATATCGACAGCATCACCGAAAAATTCCCGGACCAGAAGTTCCGCGTCCTGGTCAAGGGGCCGCAGCTGCCCGACGACATCCTGCTTGCTTCGCCCAAGGTGGCGCCCGAAGTGGTGGAAACCGTCCGCAAGACCTTTGCCGACAACTCCGAGGCGATCCTGGCGGCGCTGACCTCGACCGAGGAAAACGCCAAATACATCGGCGGCAGGTTCAACGCGACGGTGACGAACGCGGACTACGACGTGGTGCGCAAGATGTTCGAGAACATCGGCATCACCGAGTTCACCGAATTCGTCGGCGAGTGAAGCTTGAACGCCCCGCTGCCCCCGCGCGCGCTGGCCGGCTCTGCCACTGCAGAGCCGGTTCTGGCCGTTGCGGGCCTGACCAAGGACTTTCCGGGCCGCAGGGTGCTTCAGGGTCTCGACTTTTCGCTGTCTCCCGGCCAGGCGACCGCGCTGATCGGGGCGAACGGGTCCGGCAAGTCCACGCTGCTGCGCTGTCTTGTCCGGCTGATCGAGCCAAGTTCGGGCCAGATCCGCATGCTTGGCCGCGACGTGCCCGCCCTGTCCCCCCGCGCCTTGCGCCGGTTCCGGGCCGAGGTCGGCATCGTCTGGCAGCGTCACAACCTTGTCCCCCGCCTGTCGGCCCTGTCCAACGTGATCCACGGCGTGCAGGCCCGGATGTCCGGCCCGCGCGCCTGGGCGCAGGCCTTGGCCCCGGCCCCTGTCCGCGACGAGGCGATGGCCTGCCTTGCGCGGGTCGGGCTGGCCGACCGCGCATTGGTCCGCGTCGACAGTCTGTCCGGCGGCCAGCAGCAGCGCGTCGCCATCGCGCGGATGCTGATGCAGCGCCCGGCCTTCATCCTGGCCGACGAGCCCGACGCCAGCCTTGATCCGCAGACCGGGGAAGAGGTGATGTCGCTTCTGCTGAACCTCGTCCGCGACGACGGCCTGTCGCTTCTGGTGATCTCGCATCGGCTGGAGCACACCTTGCGCTTTTCCGACCGCATCCTTGGCCTTGCCGACGGGCGCATCGCGCTGGACCTGCCCACCAGGCGGGCCGATGCAGCCGGTCTTCGGCACTTCTTCGACCACGCCGAGGCCGCATGACCACCCTTGCCCCCGCCCGCTTCCAGCACCGCAGCCTGGTCGAATACGCCGCGCTTCTGGCCGTGCTGGCGCTGGTCGTCACCTCGCTGGCCGCGACCGCGCCCGCGCTGGACCGGCTGGGCAGCGGCATCGCCCGGCTTTTCGCGCCCTCGGGCATGCTGACCCAGATGTTCCCGCCGGATTTCACCCGGATCGAGCCGATCAGCTGGAAGCTGCTGGAGACGTTGCAGATGGCCGTCGCCGGCTGCTTCCTGGGCCTGATCCTGGCGCTGCCCTTCGCGATCCTTGCGACCGACCGGCTGTCGCCGCACCCGCTGGTCCGCCACGCCGCCCGCGCCGTCATCGCGCTGTTCCGCACCGTGCCGGACCTGGTCTGGGCGATCATCTTCATCATCATCGTCGGCCTTGGCCCCGCTGCCGGGGTCATGGCGATCATGGTCGACAAGATCGGCTTCGCCGGCCGCTTCTTCGCCGAAGCGATGGAGGAGACCGACCCCGGCCCGCAGGACGCGCTGCGCGCGATCGGGGCCAGCCGCCTGGGCATCATCGGGTCCGCCGTGATCCCCGCCTGCCTGCCGTCCTTTACCGCCACCTCGCTTTTCGCGCTGGAAAAGTCCGTGCGCGGCTCTGCCGCCCTGGGCCTGGTCGGCGCAGGCGGCATCGGGGTGGACCTCAAGGTCGCCTTCGACCTTTTCAACTATGACGAGGCGCTGGCGATCATCCTTCTCATGCTGGCCCTGGTCGTCGCCGTCGAGCAAGGCTCGGGCTGGATTCGCAGGAAACTGATATGAACCATATCCTTACCGATACCGCACATCTTTACTGGAACGCCGAGTGGCAGAAGGTCAGTGGCTCCAGCCCCTGGGCGATGCCCGAGCCCTGGGCCATCGACCACGCCAGCACCCTTGCGCAAGGGTCGCGCATCCTGGACCTGGGCGCCGGGATCGGGCGGCATGCGCTGGCCTTCGCGGAGGCGGGCCATCAGGTCACCGCGCTGGATGCGTCCGAGGCTGCGACCGCCGCCGTCGCCGCCGCCGCCTTCACGCGAAACCTGACGCTGGACACGGTGCAGGCCCCGATGACCGACCTGCCGTTCGCAACGGCCAGCTTTGATCACGTCCTTGCCTGGAACGTCATCTACCACGGCGACGAATCCGTGGTGCGCCGCAGCCTGTCGGAAGTCGCCCGCGTCCTTCGCCCCGGCGGCACCTTCATGGCGACGATGCTGTCCGCCCGTCGCCTGCCCGTCGAACAGGCCCGCGCCAAGGGCCGCGAGATCAGCCGCAACACCTGGGTCTTCGAGGGCGAAGGCGACAAGATCCACCCGCATTACTTCTGCACCGCGCCCGAACTTCTGTCGCTGATGTGGGGGTTCGAGGTCTTTACCCTCTTCGACCGGCCGCATGAAAAGCCCGGCTCGTGGCACTGGCACCTTCTGGCCGAGCGTCTGGCATGAGCGCCGAACTGATCGAAGGCGCCCGCGTCATCCTTGAGGACCGGGTCGAAACCGCCTCGGTCCGCATCGAGGGGGGCCGCATCACCGGGCTGGACATCGCCCGCGACGGGGCGTCCATCGTCCCGGCGCGGGGTCGCATCCTGGCCCCCGCCTTCGTCGACATCCACGGCGATGCCTTCGAGCGCCAGGTCATGCCGCGCCCCGGCGTCATGATCCCGGTGGAAACCGCGCTATTGGAGACCGACCGCCAGCTTGCCGCCAACGGCATCGCCACCGCCTACCACGCCCTGACCCTGTCCTGGGAGCCGGGCCTGCGCAGCGTCGACACCGGCTGGCAGATCGTCCGCGCGCTTGAGGGCCTGCGTCCGCGCCTGACCGCCGAGAACCGCCTGCAACTGCGGTGGGAGACCTTCTGCCACGAGGCCGAACCCCTGATCGCCCATGCGCTGGCCGGTCCCGACCGTCCGGCGCTGGCGTTCAACGATCACACCAGCTCGATGCTGCTGCGCTACGACATTCCGGTGCAGGACCGGCCCTTCGACCAGGTGGCCGATTATCCGGTCACGTCCTTCGATGCGCCGCGCTTCGTGAAGAAGATGGCCGACCATGCCCGCCGCGCCCAGGTCTCGGCCGAGGAGTATGTGGCGCTGCTGACCTCGGTCTGGACCCGGCGCGGCGCGGTCCCGGCGCATATCGCCCGGATGGCGGCGCTGGCCCGGTCGCACCAGGCCCCGATGCTGAGCCACGACGACAGCCAGACCGAGACCCGCGCCTACTATCGCGACCTGGGGTCACAGGTGGCCGAGTTCCCGATGCACGACCGCGTCTTCCTTGCCGCGCGCGAGGCGGGCGACTGGATCGTCCTTGGCGCGCCGAACGCCATGCGGGGCGGCAGCCATCTGGGCAGCCCCGGAGCGGCGCAGATGATCGCGCGCGGGCTGTGCGACATTCTGGCGTCCGACTATTTCTACCCCGCCATGCTGGGCGCGATCGTGCGGCTGCACGCCGACCGCGTGGCCCCGCTGCCCGCGCTGTGGAAGCTGGTGTCGCTGAACCCCGCCCGCGCGATGGGCCTTGCCGACCGGGGCCGCATCGCCCCCGGCCAGCGCGCCGACCTTCTGCTGCTTGACTGGCCCGAAGGCCAGACCCCCGCCCCGTTGCGCACCTGGGTTGCGGGGCGTCGCGGCTATTCCGCCTTGTCCACCGTCCCCCAAACCGAGCCCGCCCTCTGAGGAGAGCCCCCGATGTTCGACGCGATTGCCAACTTCGACAGCCTTCCCGCCGCGCCTCAAGTCGACTTCACCTATTCCCACTCTGGCCAGTCGCGCTTTCGCCGCGGGCTGATCCGCGCGGTCGAGACCCTGACCGGCCAGCCAAGGCTGCGGCGGCTTTACCTTGACTGGGCCTGGAGCGACCGCGCGCCCGGGGTCCCGATCTTCTCGGCGGCCCTGCGCCAGTTGCGCATCCAGCCCCGCATCGCCGCAGGGGCGCAGCATCTGGACGCGGTGCCGGCGCAGGGCGGGCTGCTTCTGGTGGCGAACCATCCGTTCGGGGTGGTGGACGGGCTGACCATCGGCCATCTGGGGATGCAGCTGCGCGGCAACGTGCGCATCCTGACCAACAGCCTGCTCTGCCGGGTGCCCGAGGTTGATCCCCACCTTCTGCCCGTCGATTTTTCCGGCACGCCCGAGGCGCGGCGGCTGACCGCCGAGACCCGGCGGCAGGCGGCGGCGCTGCTGGCGGCGGGCAAGGTGGTGGCGGTGTTCCCGGCGGGGGGCGTGGCGACGGCCAACAAGCCGCTCAACGGTCGCGCGGTGGATGCGCCCTGGCATCCCTTCATCGGGCGGCTGGCAACGATCCCCGGCGTCACGACCCTGCCGGTGCATTTCTCCGGCCAGAATTCGCGCCTGTTCCAGATTGCCAGCCACACCTCCTACCCGCTGCGCGTCGCGCTGATCTTCCACGAGACCCGCCGCCGCATCGGTCGCCCGGTCGAGCTGCGCCTTGGCGCCCCCGTCGCGGCCGCCGACCTGGCGCAGCTTGACCGCGACCAGATTGCCGCCGACCTTCGCCGCCGCTGCATGGCGCTGGCCGCCCCCGCCCTGAAGGACCCGGACGAGACCTATGTCTGGCCCAGCCATATCAGGTGGTAGAACCCGTCACACAAGCTTCATTCAGACTTCGACAACCTGTCACATCCGCCCGCTAGGACCGTCGCAACCAAAGGTGAGGGCCGGCGATGCTGGATGTGCAGGGCGTGACGCGGATGTTCGGCCAGAAGGCCGCCGTCGACAACATCAGCTTCCAGATCAACGGCCCCGCTTTCGTCGGCATCATCGGCCGCTCCGGCGCCGGGAAATCCACCTTCCTGCGGATGATGAACCGGCTTCTTGACGCCACCTCGGGCGAGATCCTGGTCGAGGGCCGCAACGTCCTGGCCCTGAAGGGCGCGCAGGCCCGCGCCTGGCAGTCGCACTGCGCGATGATCTTCCAGCAGTTCAACCTTGTGCCGCGGATGGACGTCGCCTCGAACGTCCTGCACGGCGTCCTGAACCGCCGCTCGACCTTTCAGGTCATGTTCAACCTCTGGCCCCGCGCCGACATCCTGAAGGCGCTGGACATCCTTGACCGGCTTGGCATCGTCGAGCAGGCCCCGAAACGGGCCGAGGCGCTGTCGGGCGGCCAGCAGCAGCGCGTGGCCATCGCGCGTGCGCTGATGCAGGACCCCAAGATCATCCTGGCGGACGAGCCCATCGCCAGCCTCGACCCGATGAACGCGCAAGTGGTGATGGACACGCTGAAGCGCATCAACGTCGAGGACGGCCGCATGGTCATCGCCAACCTGCACACGCTGGACACGGCGCGGCGCTACTGTGACCGCGTCATCGGCATGCGCGACGGGCGCATCGTCTTTGACGGCACGCCCGACCAGCTTTCGACCGGCGTCGCGCGCGAGATCTACGGCGCCGACGCCAGCTTCAACGAGGACGCCACCTCGACCTCGATCCCGACCGACACCGCAGCCGACCGGTCCTACGCGGACCTCATGCTGTCGTGAACCCCCGTTACTTCCCGGCCCGCAAGGCCACAACCTTCATGGAGTCCCCATGCAAAAGCTGCTGACTGCAACCGCACTGACCGCGATCCTCGCCTCTTCGGCCTTCGCCCAGGAGGCGATCACCGAATTCAACATCGGCATCCTCGGCGGTGAAAACGCCCAGGACCGCCTGACCAACCAGGAATGTTTCCGCGCCGCGATCGAGGCGGAGCTGGGCGTTCCGGTCAAGCTCTTCGCCCCTGCCGACTATGACGGCGTGATCCAGGGCCTGCTGGGCGGCACGATCGACTATGCCTGGCTTGGGCCGTCGGCCTATGCCAAGATCTACCTGACCGACCCGACCGCAGTCGACCTGAAGCTGACCAAGCAGAACGTCGACGGCTCGACCGGCTACTACTCCATCGGTTTCGCCCGCGCCGACAGCGGCATCACCTCGATCGAGGATGCCAAGGGCAAGGTCTTCGCCTTCGCCGACCCGAACTCCACCTCCGGCTACCTTGTTCCGGGTGCCGAGCTGATGGCAACCTTCGGCCCGCTGGAAGAATTCTTCGGCGAGGTGAAGATGTCCGGCGGCCATGAGCAGTCGATCGTCGGCGTCCACAATGGCGACTTCGACGCCGGCGTGTCCTGGGCCGATGGCCTGGGCAACTGGGAAGACGGCTTCAACTCGGGCGCCTTCCGCCGGGCTGCGGACGCAGGCCTGGTCGACATGAACAACCTTGTCGAGATCTGGCGCTCGAAGCTGATCCCGGAAGGCCCGCTGGTCATCCGTTCCGCCCTGCCGCAAGAGGTCAAGGACAAGGTCACCAACCTGACCGCGAACCTGTGGGAAACCGATCCGGAATGCGCCTACAACGTCGCGGCCGGCGATGCCAAGGACTTCGTCCCGGTCGAGCACTCGGCCTATGACGGCATCATCGCCGCCCGCAAGCTGCAGGAAGGCATGTAAGCCCAACCCCCGGCCGGACCCCGACGCTCCCCGGGGTCCGGCTTCTTCATGTCCGGATGTTCCAATGGTCGATGTCGCCTTCGGGCCCGAAAAGGGCCAGCGCCCGAACCTTGCCGACACGCGCGAGGGCTATCTCGACATGGTGCGCCGCAAGCGCATGTATGGCGGCATCCTTCTGGTGTTCTTCATCGCGCTGATGGCCTCGGGCTGGATGGTGTCGGAAGACCGCAACGCCGGTGACTTCTGGCCCGGCGTGCCGCAGGTCTTCGACTTCCCGGCCGAGGTGCTGTCCGAAGCCTGGACCGACCGCGCCAACCTGCCCGGCCTCTTGTGGGACCACACCCCCGCCCTGATCGAGACGATCAACATCGCCGCGGTCGCCACCCTGATCGGCGCCATCGCCGCCATGGCGCTGTCGCTGCTGGCAACGCGGGGCCTTGCCCGCTGGCCCCGGCTGATCCCGGTATTCCGCCGCACGATGGACGCCCTGCGCGCCATCCCGGAAATCGTGATCGCGCTGGTGCTGATCTACATCCTTGGCGGCGGCCCCGTGCCAGCCGTCATCGCCATCGCGCTGCACACCGGCGGTGCGTTGGGCAAGCTGTTCTCCGAAGTCGCCGAGAACGCCGATACCAAGCCCGTCGAGGGCCTTGCCTCGGTCGGCGCCACCTGGTCGCAGCGCATGTGGCTGGGGGTGATCCCGCAGGTCGCACCCAACTGGCTGTCCTATGCGCTGCTTCGGTTCGAGATCAACGTCCGCGCCTCGGCCATCCTTGGCTTTGTCGGCGAGGGCGGCATCGGCGCCGACCTCAAGGTCGCGATGCAATGGGGCCAGGGCCGCTATGACGAGGTGGTGGCGATCTTCCTGCTCCTGTTCCTCACCATCGTCGTGATCGACCAGGTCTCGGACCACTACCGCCACAAGCTGGTGAGGGGCACCAACCCATGACCGCAACGCTTTCCCCCCCGATTTCCCCCGCGCTTGCCGACAGCGTCACCCGCCGCTTCGCCCGGCGCACGCGGCTGGCCTTTGCGATCCCGGCGGCGATCATCGCCTATCTTGTCTATGCCGCGATCAGCTTCGACGTCGCGGGCCTTGTGCAGCGGGCGCGCATGGACAACGCCGCGATCCTTCTGTCCGATTTCATGTCGCACAAGATTCACGTCACCCGCGACAACGCCTCGGGCGCGGTCAGCGTCTCGGTCGAGGGCGAGACGCGCCACGTCTTTCCCGAGGACCGCATCCCGGACTGGATCACCACCCAGGGCGGGCTGACGACGATCGACCTGACCGGCGGCCATGTCGTCACCTACGACGCCGGCGGCGCGCGCTACGAGGTGCCAGGCTACGGCACCATCGACATCCGCATGGACACCGGCCGCCCGGTCCTGACCGCGCCCGAGCCGATCCCCGACTGGATCAGCGTCTCGCAGAACCGGATCAACGTGACCACCGAGGCCGGCCGCTTCAGCGTCAGCCGCAACCGGACCGAGGTGTTCCGCTATTTCCCGGGGTGGGAGCTGTTCTTCTTCACCCTCGACAGCCCGTTCTACGGCAAGGGCGCGGGCGAGCTTCTGGCGCTGGCCACCACCGGCGACCGGATCGACCCGGCCCGCTCGAACCTGGGTTACATGGCCAGCGAAGTCTGGACCAACAAGATGTGGCGGCATGGCGATGTCATGTGGGCGATCTTCGAGACGATCCTGATGGCCTTCCTCGGCACGATGACCGCCGCCATCGTCGCCCTGCCGCTGTCCTTCCTCGCCGCGCGGAACTTCATGCCGCTGGGCATCTTCCGGGGGGCGGTGCGGCGGGTGTTCGACTTCATCCGCGGGGTGGACGGGCTGATCTGGACCATCGTCCTCTCCCGCGCCTTCGGCCCCGGCCCGATGACCGGCGCCATCGCGATCGCGATCACCGATGCCGGCAGCTTCGGCAAGACCTTCTCCGAGGCGCTGGAGAACATCGACGAAAAGCAGGTCGAAGGCATCCGCTCCACCGGCGCCAACGCCACCTTGCGCGCGCGGTTCGGGGTGATCCCGCAGATCATGCCGATCATCCTGGCGCAGGTGCTCTACTATCTCGAATCCAACACGCGCAGCGCCACCGTGATCGGGGCCATCGTCGGCGGCGGCATCGGCCTTCTGCTGACCCAGGCGATCCTGACCCAGAAGGACTGGGAGGAAGTCGCCTATTACATGGTCCTCATCATCCTGATGGTCATGCTGATGGACAGCCTTTCGGGCTGGCTGCGCCGCAAGCTGATCAAGGGCGAATAGGGCCTTGCACCGGCCGACCTTTCGCCTTTGCCCAGGTATCCCCGGGGGGGGTTGGGGGGTGAAACGCCCCCAATCACCGAGGAGGAGGGCAATGGCCCGACGACGAGACAGAAGACTTGCGCCGCAGGCGCTCCATTTGACAACCGCCCGTCCGGGCACGACGGAACAAGTCAAGCGACCATGAACGCCGATCCGCAACCCGTTGAAGCCATCGACACCGACCCGCCTGTCCAGCGTGGGCCGCGCCTCTCGCCGCAGGGCGCGGTGATCCACCCCGGCTGCGTCATCGTCAATTCGACCTTCGCCCCCTGGACCGAGGTCGGCGAGGGCTCCCGCGTTCTCAACTCCACTTTCGAGGCCTACGCCTACTGCGACCGCCTGTCGGACATCGCGAACACCACCGTCGGAAAGTTCGCCAACATCGCGGCGATGACGCGGGTGGGCCCGACCGACCACCCGATGGCCAATGCAAGCCTGCACCACTTCCTCTACCGGTCCTCGTACTACTGGGACGACATCCCCGACGACGCCGACTTCATGGCTCACCGCGCCAGCCGCCGCACGGTGATCGGTCCCGATACCTGGCTTGGTCACGGTGTCATCGTGAAGCCCGAGGTCACGATCGGTGCGGGCGCAGTCATCGCTTCGGGCGCGGTCGTCACCAGGGACGTGCCGCCCTACATGATCATGGCCGGCCTGCCTGCCCAACCGCTCCGCCCCCGGTTCGCCCCCGGTATCGCCGACCGCCTGCTGGCCCTGGCCTGGTGGGATTGGAGCCATGACCGCCTGCGCGCCGCAGTGTTCGACTTCCGCGCGCTCAAGGCCGAGGCATTCCTGGAGAAGTATCAGGGCTGATCCGCCACCGTCAGCGTGACCCGGTCCCCCGCGAACCAGGTCGTGCCCAGCTCGACGGGGCGTCCCATCGGGTCAACGTTCACCGCCAGCGTCCGCATCACCGGCGCGCCGGGACGCACCGCCAGCGCCAGGGCAAGCACCGGATCCGCCAGCTGGGCCGTCAGCCGCGTTTCGGCCCGGGTATAGTCGGTCAGCCCCGAAGCCGCGAGCGACCGGGTGATCGACCCTGTCTCACGGGCCAGGGCCAGCAGGCCCGGAAACCGCTCTGCCGGAAAGACCGACCGGAACACCGCGATCGGCTGCCCGTCCGCCAGCGAGACCCCCTCGACCACCTGCACCGCATCGCCCGCCTTCAGCCGCAGCGCCCGCGCCTCTTCGGCATCGCTTGGCCTGGTCTCGGTTCGGCTGATCCTGCGGGAGGGCGTCTGCCCGGCGGCCAGAACATTCTGGTGGAACCGGACGCGACGGCCCAGCGGATAGTCGGTCGGCCGCTGCGCCACGAAGACGCCCGCCCCCTGCCGCGAATGAACCAGACCGCCTTCGGCCAGTGCGGCAAGCGCGTGGCGGACTGTGTGGCGGTTCACCCCGAACCGGGCCGCAAGTGCTGCCTCGGTCGGCAGGCGGTCGCCGGGGCGGTAGTGTCCCGCGGCAATCTCTTCGGTCAGCGTGCCCGCGATGGCGGACCAGATGGCTTGCTTCAAGATCTTGTCCTGTCATGAAAAATTCACAACTCTCCGGTTGGCCGTCAGCCGTCCGTCAGGTAGTATTTGTATAGTTGTATAGAAAGATAGACAACCCCCTCAACCTGTCGAGATGACCATGACCGACGCTTCCTCTCTGGCCCGAAAGACCTGGATGGCCACGCTGGCCAAGGCCCCGGCGCGCCGGCTGGCCGCGCTGATGCCAGAGCTTCCGCCGCACAGCGTCCTGCGCCAGCCCGAGATTGGCGCGGTGATGGTGCGGGGCCGGGTCGGCGCGACGGGTGCCGCGTTCAACCTGGGCGAGATGACCGTGACCCGCGCTTCGGTCCGGCTGGCCTCGGGTGAGGTCGGACATGCCTGGGTGCAGGGCCGCGACAGGGGCCACGCGCTGCGTGCGGCGGCGGTCGATGCGCTGATGCAGACCGGGGCGGCCGCCGACCTGACGTCCCGCGTGCTGACGCCGCTGCAGGCCGAAGCCGGGGCCGCCCGGTCGATCCGGGCCGGGAAGGCTGCGGGCACCAGGGTCGACTTCTTCACTCTGGTTCGCGGAGAGGACAAATGATCGCCGCATCCGATGCCCTTGCGGGCGGCTTCACCGAGGCACCGCTCCAGTCCGCCCGCGCTTTCCGCGAAATTCTTGAGGCAATGGCGCGCCCCGGCACGATCCGGCGGGTGCAGGGGGCATCGCCGCCGCCGCCGCTTTCGGTTGCGGCGGGGGTGGCGCTTCTGGTCCTGACCGACCCGACGACGCGCCTGCATCTGGCCGGTCGCGCCGACTGCGCCGACGTCCGCCACTGGGTCGCCTTCCACATCGGCGCGCCGCTTGCCGCTGCTGAAGACGCCGACTTTGCGGTCGGCACCTGGGACGCCCTGCACCCGGTCAGCCGCTTCCGGATCGGCCAGCCCGACTATCCCGACCGGTCCGCCACGCTGATCGTCGAATGTGACCGGCTTGCGCCTCATGGCCCCGCCCTGACCGGCCCGGGGATCGAGACGGCGACCTGGCTGAACCTGCCCGAAACCGCGGCCTTCCGCGCCAACCGGGCGCTGTTCCCGCTGGGCTTCGACACGCTTTTCACCGCCGGTGACCGCATCGCCGGCCTGCCACGGTCAACCCGTGTGGAGAATATCTGATGTATGTCGCCGTCAAGGGTGGCGAGCGCGCCATCGACAATGCGCACCAGTGGCTTGCCGAGGAGCGCCGGGGCGATCCCGCGATCCCCGAACTCACCATCCCGCAGATCCGCGAGCAGATGAAGCTGGCGGTGAACCGGGTGATGGCCGAGGGCTCGCTCTACGACCCCGACCTGGCCGCGCTGGCGATCAAGCAGGCGCGCGGCGACCTGATCGAGGCGGTGTTCCTGATCCGCGCCTACCGCACCACGCTGCCCCGGCTTGCGGCCTCGCGCCCGGTGGATACTGGCGCGATGGCGGTGGACCGGCGCATCTCGGCCACCTTCAAGGACCTGCCGGGCGGGCAGGTGCTGGGGCCGACCTTCGACTACACGCACCGCCTGCTGGACTTTGCGCTGATGGCCGAGGGCGACGCCCCCCTGCCGCAGGCCAGGCCAATCGAAGCGCCTCCCTCCCCCTTTGTGGGGGAGGGATGGGGTGGGGGGGCTCCGCGCATGCCGCATGTCACCGGCTTTCTCAACCGCGACGGCCTGATCGAGACCGCCGAGCCAGGCGACGCCACGCCCCCCGACCTGACGCGCGAGCCGATGGAACTGCCCGCCGACCGCGCGCTGCGCCTGCAGGCGCTGACCCGGGGGGACGAAGGCTTCGTCCTGTCGATGGCCTATTCCACCCAGCGCGGCTACGGGCGCACCCATGCTTTCGTGGGTGAGCTGCGGATCGGCACTGTCGCGGTCGAGGTCGACATCCCCGAGCTGGGCTTCGCTGTCGAGATCGGCGAGATCGAGCTGACCGAATGCGAGACGGTCAACCAGTTCAAAGGGTCGAAGACCGAACCGCCGCAGTTCACCCGCGGCTATGGCCTGGTCATGGGCCAATCCGAACGCAAGGCCATCGCGATGTCCCTCGTCGACCGCGCCCTGCGCTGGCAGGAACTGGGCGAAGACTTCACCGGCGCCCCCGCACAGGACGAGGAATTTGTGCTGATGCACTGCGACAACATCCAGGCCACCGGGTTTCTCGAACACATCAAGCTGCCGCACTACGTCGACTTTCAGGCCGAACTGGAACTGGTCCGCAAGCTGCGCGCCGAGGTGCAGGCGATGCAGGAGGCGGCGGAATGACCGAACATCTGGAAGCCGGGGCTTACAATTTCGCCTATCTCGACGAACAGACCAAGCGGATGATCCGCCGCGCGATCCTGAAGGGCATCGCGGTGCCCGGCTACCAGGTCCCCTTCGCCAGCCGCGAGATGCCGATGCCTTACGGCTGGGGCACCGGCGGGGTGCAGGTGACGGCCGCCTGTCTGGTGCCCGAGGACCGGCTGAAGGTCATCGACCAGGGCGCGGACGACACCACGAACGCGGTCAGCATCCGCCGCTTCTTCCAGCGCACGGCGGGGGTCGCGGTCACGGAAGCCACGCCCGAGGCCACCGTGATCCAGACCCGCCACCGCATCCCCGAGACACCCCTGAAGCAGGGACAGATCCTGGTCTACCAGGTCCCGATCCCCGAACCCCTGCGCTTCCTTGAACCGCGCGAGACCGAGACGCGGAAGATGCACGAGCTGGAGGAATACGGGCTGATGCATGTGAAGCTGTACGAGGACATCGCGCGGCACGGCCAGATCGCGACCTCTTACGCCTATCCGGTCCGCGTCGAGGGGCGCTATGTGATGGACCCCTCGCCGATCCCCAAGTTCGACAACCCCAAACTGTCGGGCAACCCGGCGATCCAGCTGTTCGGCGCGGGGCGCGAGCAGCGGATCTATGCGCTGCCCCCCTGGACCAAGGCCGAAAGCCTGGATTTCGACGACCACCCGTTCGAGACCTCGAAAGCGCCGCATGACTGCGATCTTTGCGGGGCAAAGGACAGCTACCTGGACGAGGTGATCACCGACGATGCGGGCGGGCGGATGTTCGTCTGTTCGGACACCGATTTCTGCGCCGGGCGCCGGGCACGGGGCATGAAGGGGCGGCTTTGGGCGCCCAAGCCGGAGGGCGTGGCATGACGCTGATGGAACCTGTGACGACCACGGATCAGCCGCTTCTCAAGGTCGAAAGCCTGACGAAACGCTATGGTCCCCGCATCGGCTGTGCGGATGTCAGCTTAGACCTCTACCCCGGCGAGGTCCTGGGGATCGTCGGTGAAAGCGGCTCGGGCAAGTCGACGCTGCTGTCCTGCCTTGCGGGGCACCAGCGCGCGGACCTGGGCCGCATCAGCTATGACGGGCGCGATGTCCTTGCCATGACCGAGACCGACCGGCGGCGGTTGTCCCGCACCGACTGGGCCTATGTCCACCAGAACCCGCGCGACGGGCTGCGGATGGGCGTCAGCGCGGGCGGCAACGTCGGCGAGCGGCTGATGGCCGTCGGCGCGCGGCACTATGGCCAGATCCGCGGCAAGGCGGTGGACTGGCTGGGCCGGGTCGAGATCGCAGCGGACCGGGTGGACGACCGGCCCTCGGCCTTCTCGGGGGGCATGCAGCAGCGCTTGCAGATCGCGCGGAACCTGGTGACCGGGCCGCGGCTGGTGTTCATGGATGAACCGACCGGGGGGCTTGATGTCAGCGTTCAGGCGCGTCTGCTGGACCTGTTGCGCGGGCTGGTGCGCGACCTTGGCCTCAGCGTCATCATCGTGACCCACGATCTGGCCGTGGTCCGCCTGCTGGCGCATCGGCTGATGGTGATGAAATCGGGCCGCGTGGTGGAACAGGGGCTGACCGACCAGGTGCTGGATGATCCGCAGCACGCCTATACCCAGCTTCTCGTCTCTTCTGTCCTGCAGGTATGAACCAATGATCCGCCCCATGATCCAGATCGAGAACCTGGCCAAATCCTTTACCCTGCACAACCAGGGCGGCGCGGTCATCCCGGTGATGGCCGGGGCCGCCCTGACCGTGGCGCCCGGCGAATGCGTCGGCCTGACCGGCCAGTCGGGCGCGGGGAAATCCACGCTGATGCGGATGGTCTACGGCAACTACCTGACTGCCGGGGGCCGCCTGATCGTCGGGTCGCTCGACGTCGCCACCGCCGAGCCCCGCCAGATCATCGCGCTGCGCCGTCACACCCTGGGCTACGTCAGCCAGTTCCTGCGCGTCGTCCCCCGCGTCCCGACGCTGGACGTGGTGGCCGAGCCGCTTCTGGCGCTGGGCATCCCCGCCGAGGACGCTCGCGCCCGCGCCGCCAGCCTTCTTCGGCGCCTGAACATCCCGGAACGGCTGTGGTCCCTGTCGCCCACCACCTTCTCGGGGGGCGAACAGCAGCGGGTCAACATCGCGCGCGGCTTTGCGCATGGCTATCCCGCGCTCTTGCTGGACGAGCCCACCGCCAGCCTGGACGCAGCCAACCGCGAGGTCGTGCTGACCCTGATCGAAGAGGCCAAGGCAGGTGGTGCGGCGATCCTGGGCATCTTCCACGACGAAGGCGCGCGGGC
>PNNE01000368.1 GCA_013824055.1 Rhodobacter sp.
AAGGGCGGAAAGCAGTCGCTGGTCACAAGGGAGGCCGGCGTCTTCTTTGCATCACGTGGTTTCAACCGCTGCTGATCATGCTCACATGGGCTGCCGCGATTTGCCAGCCCGCGTCGGTCCTGATCCAGGTTTGCATCTGGCGTCCGATCTGGCCGGGAAAGTCTGGGCGGTGGAACAGCGTGGATGCAATGGCCATGTGCTGCCCGAAGGTGGTGATGACCGTGCGCGACAGGCTGCGCTGGAAGGGGGACTGGGAGGCGCGGAACTGGCGCACTTCTCGATGCCATACTGGATTTCAGCCACGCCATACCGAACGGTGTGGGGCGCTGCCAGGAACATCGCGTCCAAGGCATGCGGATCGTGGCGCAAGAGCGCCTCTTCATAGCGGTGAAACACAGCCGTCACCTCGGCCAGCGTATCAGGGTCGTTGGTTGCAAGGGTCATCAGGCGGCACCCGAGGTCATCCGATCGCGCAGGCGAGACAGGAAAGGGATCGTCTTGAACTGGTCGGGGCGCACGCTGGGCCAGTCCACACCCCCGGGTCGCGGCAGAGTGCAGGATGTCTCGATCAGCTCGGCTTCGGTTGCGATCAGGTCAAGCGGCGTGTCATGCGCCTCGATCACCACGGCCGCGTCGGGCACCAGTTGCAGCGAATGCACGGTCGTCGCCATCGGCGTGTGGTCGGACACCAGTCCCAAAGCGCGAAAGATGCCGGTTTCCAGATCGGCAAAGCCCGCGCCCTTGCCGGTCCGCCCCCCGGCGCGGCTGACCGCGACCGAGCCCACGACGCAGAAATCCAGCGGTTCGATCTGTTCGAACTCCAGCCGTTCGCCATGCGCCATGAAGCCCTGCGGCGTGGCGGCCATCTCGAAGCTTATGCCCTTTTCCAGAAGTCGTGCAGGGTCGAGCCGGAGGTAGGGGAAATCCTGCGTCAGGCAGGGCACGGGCGTGTAGACGATGCGCCCTTCGTAAAGCGCGCGGATGCGGAGCGGGGTCTGCGCATGGTCCGGGTTGGTCTTGACCGTCCGTGCCTTTGACCAGGCCGGGTGCTGCGCCAGACGCCAGGCCGCCAGATCGGCACCGACGAAGGTCGGGATCATGCCGAGGACCGGTCCGATACCCACGCCCGCAGTCTGCATCCGCTGCCAGACCTCGGCGCGGATCACATCCTTGGCCGGGCTGCGCCCTGCCCAACGCGGCGGCTCAGACATGCTCAACCTCCAGTGCCGCCGCTAGTGCCGCCAGTGGCGTCGCCCAACCGACAATGCCGCCCTGCGCCACGATCATCTCGATGGCCGCCGATTTGAACGTGGCGAAATAGCTTTCGGTCGCGTCCTCTATCAGCAGGCAGTCATAGCCGCGGTCATTCGCTTCGCGCATCGAGGTTTGGACGCAAACCTCGGTGGTGACCCCGGCAAACACCAGTTGGGTGATGCCCATGCCCTGCAGTGTTTCGTGCAGGCCCGTGGCCCAGAACATGCCCTTGCCGGGCTTGTCGATGGCGATTTCGCCTGGCAAGGGGGCAAGTTCGGGAAGGATGGCATTTCCGGGCTCGCCCGCAACCAGAATGCGACCCATGGCTCCGGTGTCGCCGATGCGCAGGCCCGGAGCGCCGCGCAGCCGTTTGGCGGGCGGGCAATCGGAGAGGTCGGGGCGGTGCGCTTCGCGTGTGTGGACAATGGGCAGGCCGAGCTTGCGGAAGAGGCCGATCAGGGCGGCCACTGTGGGCACGATGTCCTTCAGGCGCGACACGTCATTGCCGAGCGTGTCGCCAAACCCGCCAGGTTCGATGAAATCGCGCTGCATGTCGATGACGACAAGGGCCACTTGCGCGGGATCGAAGGTAAAGTCATAGGGACGGGCGGATACGGAAACCGTCATTCTCAATGCCCCGCCATGTGCTTGCCGATGGTGTTGCGGTCAGTCTCGCCAATCGGGGCGACATAGGTGATCGACCCGCCCGACATCACCGCCACCCGGTCCGAAAGTTCCAGCACTTCGTCCAGATCCTCGCTGACCAGAAGCACCGCCGCGCCCCGGTTGCGCTGCTCCATGATCTGGGTTCTGATTTCCGCCACCGAGGCGAAGTCGAGGCCAAAGCAGGGATTGGCCACGATCAGCACATCGACCTCGCCGGAAAGTTCCCGCGCAAGGATCGCCCGCTGGACGTTGCCGCCCGAGAGGGACTCGATGGGGCTGTCGGGCGAGGCAGTCTTGACCTTGTAGCGGTCGATCAGGTCTTCGCCCTTGCGACGCAACGGGCCGGGGGACAGCCACCAGCCCAGCGAAGAGATCGGCGGCTTGTCGTAGGACCGGAAGGCGATGTTTTCCGCCACGCTCATCCGCGGGACGGCGGCGTTCTTCAGGGGTTCTTCGGGAAGGCCGAACACCTTGAAGCGGTCGAAATCCTTGCGCGTCGGCTCGAACGGCTTGCCGTTGATGAAAAGGCGCCCATCCTTGAGCGGGCGCTGACCGGACAGCACCTCGACGAGCGCGGATTGCCCGTTGCCCGAAACGCCCGCGATGCCGACAATCTCACCCGCCTTGACCTTGAGGTCGACGGCATGGATCGCGGGTCGACCCTCGGCATCATCGGCGTAAAGCGCGTTCAATTCCAGCACCGTCCGGTCTTCGTGTCGGGCGGAACGGGCGCTGCGTTCGCGGATCGGGGTGTCGCCGATCATCATGGCGCTCATCTCGGCCACTGTGGCGATTTGCGCATCACCACTGCCGGTCAGTTGCCCGCGCCGAAGAACGGTGAAGCTGTCGCAGAAGGCTTTCACCTCGCGGAACTTGTGGCTGATCATCAGAACGGTGACATCGCCCCGCCGCGCCATGTCGCCCAGAAGGCCCAGCACCTCGTCCGCCTCGCCCGGGGTCAGGACCGAGGTGGGTTCGTCCAGGATCAGGAACCGCTGTTCGAGGTAGAGGAGTTTCAGGATCTCCAGCTTCTGCTTTTCTCCGGCGGACAAGGACGCGACGCGACGGTCAAGCGGCACGCGGAACGGCATCCGCTCCATGAACGCCTGAAGCTTTGGCATTTCACGCTTCCAGTCGATGACGGCGGGCGCGTCGGCGCGGCTGATCACCAGGTTTTCAGCAGCAGTCAGGCAAGGGACCAGCGTGAATTGCTGGTAGACCATCCCGATCCCGTGGGCGCGGGCGTCGCGGGGAGAGGCGACCGCCACCTCGGCCCCGTCCAGCCGCAACTTGCCTTTGTCGGCGTGGTAAAATCCCATGATGCATTTCACCAGCGTGGATTTTCCCGCGCCGTTTTCGCCCAGAAGCGCGTGGAACGATCCCGCCTTGATGTCGATGGACACGTCATCCAGCGCCACCAGCGGGCCGAAGATCTTGGTCATCCCCTCGGTCTGCAAGGAGGGCGCGCGCAGGGTCGTGGGCGAGAGCGCATTCATGGCAGCACCCGCAGGAGTTGGGCCGATGTGGCGACGGCCCCGAACACGCCGCCCTGCATCTTGATCATGTCCAGCGCGGCAAGATGGTTTTCCACCTTGGTCGCAGCGCAGCAGTCGGACAGGAGCAGGCATTCATAGCCCCGGTCATTGGCATCGCGCATGGTGGTGTGGACGCAGACATCGGTGGTGACACCCGTGAAGATGATGTTGCGGATGCCCTTCATCCGCAGGACCAGTTCAAGATCGGTTGCGATGAAGCTGCCCTTGCCGGGCTTGTCGATGATCGCCTCGCCCGGTTCGGGCTGCAATTCGGGGATGATCTCCCACCCCGGCTCACCGCGCACCAGGATGCGCCCGCAGGGGCCCTGATCGCCGATGCCCGCGCCGATGCGCTGTGACCGCCAGCGCTTGTTGGCGGGCAGGTCCGACAAGTCGGGCTTGTGCCCTTCGCGGGTGTGGATGATCGGATAGCCCTTGGTGCGCAAGGCCGCCAGAACGGTCTGGATCGGGCCGATGGGCGCGCGGGTCAGGCTGATGTCATAACCCATGCTGTCGACATAGCCACCCGGCGCGCAGAAATCGGTCTGCATGTCGATGACCACGAGCGCGGTGTTGTGGGCCCCGAGATCACCGTCGAAGGGCCAGGGATAGGGGTCGGCGTCCACGGTCACCCCGTTTGGCACCATGGCCGCTGCGATGCGTTCGTCGAGATGGGTCGCGGGATTGGTCACGGGTTGCCTCATTTCACGATGGAAAGCTCGCCTGGGGCGTCCGAAGCCGCCGATTTCGACCGCGCCGAGGCGATCATGATGAAGAGCGTCAGGATGTAGGGGGCAGCGTTGAAGAAGTAGTAGCCCTGCGAAATCCCGATGGATTGCAGCGATGGCCCCAGCGCCCCGGCGGCGCCGAAAAGCAGCGCCGCCCAGACGCAACGGATCGGGTCCCAGCGGGCAAAGATCACAAGCGCCACCGCCATCAGACCCTGGCCGGAAGACAGGCCCTCGTTCCAGCTGCCGGGATAGTAGAGCGAGAGAAAGGCCCCGCCGATGCCTGCAAGAAGCCCGCCAACCGCCGTGGCCAGAAGGCGGACAAGGTCGATGTTCACCCCCATCGCCCGCGCCGATGCCGCGCTGTCGCCGGTCATCCGCAGGATCAGGCCCCAGCGCGTGTTGGCGAGGGCCCAGGACAGGAACACGGCAAGGGCGATGCCGACAAGGAACAGCGGGTTGACTTGCAGCGCCTGCGCGATGGCGGAATTGCCGGTCCAGTCGCCCAAGCCGATCGCCTCCAACCCTGGGGCGGAGGGCTGGATGAAGGACTTGCCGAAGAAGAAGGCAAGACCGGTGCCAAAGCTCATGAACGCGATGCCGACAGCGATGTCGTTCACGCGCGGCAGCGCACAGATCCAGCCGTGCATCGCCCCCAGAACCAGCCCCGCCCCGCCAGCCGCCAGCACGCCCAGCCAAGGACTGCCGGTCATGAAGGACACCGCATAGGCGACCATCGCCCCCAGCACGAGGTTGCCTTCATGCCCCAGATTGATGCGGCCGGATTTCTCGGTCAGGCATTCGCCAAGCGCCACGAACATGAACGGGGTCGACACGCGAATCGCCCCGCCGATCATGGCCAAGAGAACGATATAAAGGTCTGCTCCGGTCATGTGCGGTCTCCGCTGCGGCGGGGTTGCAGGAAGGCGATGCGGCCGTAGAGGGTTTCCGAAGTCAGCAGAACGACGAAGATGATCCCTTGCAGGACAAGGATGGTTGCATCAGGCATTTCCATCCGGCGCTGGATCAGCCCGCCCGAGGCTGCAAGTGCGCCAAACAGGATCGCGACCGGGACGATGGCAAGGGCGTTCTGCCGGGCAAGGAAGGCCACGAGGATGCCGGTGAAGCCGTAACCTGCGACCAGTGAGGCATTGGCTTGACCGTGGACAGCGGCCACCTCGAAGAACCCGGCAAGCCCGGCGCAGGCCCCGGCAATGGCGCAGCAGCCGACCACCAGCATTCCAACCGGCAGACCTTGCGCCTGCGCGGCCCGCACGTTGCCGCCCGTCATCCTGGCGGCAAAGCCAAAGGTCGTGCGCGTCATCAGGATGTGCAGCACCACCGCCAGCACCAGCCCCGCCGCAAGGCCCCAATGCACCGTGGTGCCAGGGATCGGGCCGACGCGGTACAACTCGCCGATCGGCATGGTCGACGGCTTGTTGGCCGAGGCTGGGTCACGCAGTGGCCCCTCGACGAAAAAGTTCATCGTGGCGATGGCGATGTAGGACATGAGGAGCGAGGCGATGGTCTCGTTCACCCCGCGATAGTGCCGCAGCCAGCCGACAAGGCCGATCCACACCGCCCCGGTCAGCATGGCAGCAACGGCCATCAGAGGTAGCCCGATGACCGCCGTCACGCCGCCCGTGACAAGCGGGATCGCGACCGCTGCCGCCGAAAAGCCGCCCAGCACCAACGCGCCTTCGGCACCGATCAAGGTCAGCCCGATCCGTGCGGGGATTGCGAAGGCGAGGCCGGTCAGGATCAGCGGTGCAGCCCGCTGCAGCGTGTTCTGCACGGAAAAGGACGACCCGAAGCCGCCGGTCCAGATCAGCCCGTAGAATTCAAGTGGCGACTTGCCCAGGGCCAGAAGGAAGACCGAGAAGACCAGCGCCGAAGCTATCAGTGCCCCGACGGGGATCGCCAGCGCCTCGATCCGGCGCAACGTGGCCGCCGACAGCCCGGACGCGGCAAGCGGGGAGGTTGATGTCATGGTCATGTCATGGGTCCCCACTTGCCCTGTTGCCAGATCAGGTCAGCGACCCTTCGACGCCTTCCAGCAGGTAGCTCATGCCGTCGAGGACGGGATCGTAGTTGTCCATCGTACCCTCGATCACCACATTGCCCGCGTTGTCCTTCAAGGGGCCGACGTAGATCGGCTTGCCTTCCTTCAGGCCCGCGATGGCGGCATCCGCGGCAGCAATCGCCTCTGGCGTGGCACCCGCGCCATAGTCCGAGTTGCGCAGCATGTCGTTGTGATATCCGCCCGCAATGAAGTTCGGCACTTCCGCTCCGGTGGCCAGCGCATCGGCGTAGATCTTGTAGATCGTCTCCCACTTGTATTCCGCGCCGGTGATGAAGCCGGTGGGCGCAAGTGGGGCTTGGCTTGCATTGTGGCCGCAGGATTTCACACCGCGCGCTTCAGCGGTCTCGATCACGACCTTCGGGCCGTCGACGTGGCAGGTGATCACGTCGCAGCCCGCGTTCACCAGGGCGTTCGCCGCCTCGGCCTCGCGCACGGGCATCGACCATTCGCCAGTGAAGATCACCTGCACGACCGCCGCAGGGTTCACGCTGCGCGCCCCCAACAGCACCGAGTTGATGTTGGACAGCACCGACGGGATCGGCTTGGCGGCGACAAAGCCGATCCGTCCGGTGGTGCTGGACAGGCCGGCCGCGACCCCGTTCACGTAATGCGCCTGATTGAGGTAGCAGAAATACGACCCCGCATTGGCCGGATCGGTGTCCTTGTTCCAAAGAGGGGCGGCATGACGGAACTGGACCTCGGGGTATTTCCGGGCGGTCTCGATCACGAACGGGTTGTAGTAGCCGAACGAGGTGGCAAGGATCAGGTTCGCGCCATCCAGGTTGATCATCGATTCCATCGACTGCGCGACGGCATCGGTTTCGGGGACGTTCTCCTCTTCGATGACGGTCACGCCCGGCACCTGTTTCAGCACGTCCATGGCCAGCGCATGGGCCTGGTTCCAGCCGAAATCATCGCGGGGGCCGACATAGACCGCCCCAAGCACGATGGGCGTCTGGGCGCGGGCCATGTTGAAGGGCAGTGCCGCAGCCGCAACGCAACCGGCACCGGTGCGCAACAGGGAACGGCGGGTCAGGGTCGAAGAGGTCATGGAAGTCTCCTGCACTGGGTTTGGGGTCAAGGGGCAAGCCCGGATTTCTGATAGGTCGGCGACAGGCGGGACGTGAGGAAGGCATCGCCCCGGATCGGTGCATGGCGGGCGGGTCTGTCGGCTGTGGCGCAGCCAGGCAGACAGGCAATCTCGGCCTCGGGGTTCGGATCAAGAAAGAAGGCCACCGAGAACCGCTCGCGCCCCGCCGGGCTGACGACGCGGTGGGGGGTGGAGACGTAGATGTCGTTGGTCCAGCGCATCAGGCAGTCGCCGATGTTGCAGACAAAGGCGCCCGGCACATGCGGGGCATCCAGCCAGTCGCCCATCCGGCTTTGCACCTGCAAGCCACCCACGCCGTCGGTCGCAAGCAGGGTGACGCAGCCATAGTCCGTGTGCTCGCCCGCGCCAAGCTGGCCCGCCTCGACCGAGGCCGGCGCAGACGGATAGTGCAACAGACGCAGCACCGCCATGGGTCGGTCGAGCTTGTCGTCGAAGAAGCCGGCTGGCAGACCAAGATCGAGCGCAACAGCGCGGTGCAGCACGCGGCCAAGGTCCAGGCACGCGGCAAAATAAGCCAGCATGGTGTCGCGAAACCCGGCCAGCTCCGGCCAGAGATTGGCGGCCCGAAACCCGCGCCCGGCCAGCACATCCGGATCATCGGCGGGCAGGTCCAGGCCGATGTTGAACGCTTCCTTCAGGTCGGCTGGTTTGAGGGGATCAAGCGCCTCGCCTTGCATGGGGACGTAGCCCCGGTTGCCCGCAGCGGTGTAGAGCACGGCCCGCTTCTGCGCCTCGGTCTGCGCAAAGAATCGGGCGGAGGCAGCAAAGACCGCTGCGCTGAGGTCTGACGGGACCGCGTGCCCGGTGACGTAGAAGAACCCGACCTCCCTGCAGGCCGCGCCCAGTTCGGCGGCAACCCGGTCCGCATCGCCGCCCATAAGGCCAGAGATATCGATGACGGGGATTGCGGTCATGCCGCATCCCCCGCCTGCTGAACAAAGGCGCGCCAGCTGCCCAGGGCGGTGATGTCGCTGGCCCCGGCAAGGCCCGCCGTTTCGCAGACGAAGCCCTTCACCGCGCTGCCGTCTTCCAGCACGACCGTTCCGATGGCCAAGGGGGACGGCACGCCTGCGATGAAGGTTCCGAATGACCGGACGGGTAGGCCCCAGACCTCGACCGCAATTGCCGTCCCTGATGGGTCACGCACAAGGCCTGGTCGTTGCGGCGGGCCGCCTGCCAGCGCGTGAAGCCGGTATTGCGGCGCAGTTCGGCAGGAACGGATCAGCCGCGCGCCAAGGCTTGTCAGCTCTCGGTTCAGGGGCAGGCCGGTCATGTGCGCCCCGCAGACGGCCAGAGCGATTTCGTCGGGCAAGGCGGCCCGGGGCAGGGCGGTTTGCGCGGAGCGGACCCAGTCGGTCGCCCCCATCCGTCCCGCCTCCACCCCCGCAGCGACGGAAGCTGCCAACGCATCCCGGCCTCCGCGCGCAAGTATGGTGACGCTGCCGGGACGCCCGTCCGGACGGTCTCCGGTCGGAACGGCAATTCCGCAGAGGTCCAGAAGGTTCACGAAATTGGTATAGGTGCCCAACCGGGCGTTCGGCCCGATCGGATCGGCGGCGATCTCGTCCAGAGTGACGAAATACGGGATCGTCGGCACGCAAAGCACATCGACCCCTGCCATCGCGCGCAGGCAGTCTTGGCGCAGCGCTTCCAGCCGGTAGAACCCCGGAACGCATCCACCGCCGTCAGCCGCAGGCCCGGCTCAAGGATGGCGCGGGTGACCGGATGCAGCGTGTCGGGTGCATTCGTCAGCCGGGGGCCGACGGCAGCCACGCGCTCGGCCAGCCAGGCGCCTTCGTACAGCATGGCGGCGACGGCGTAGAACGGGGTGAAGTCGATTTCCTCGACATCTGCACCTGCCGCGCGCAGGTCGGCGACGGTCGCCCGGAAATCCGCGGTTTGCACCGAATCGCCAAAGACTTGCAGCGATGTGGCGTCGGGCACGCCGATGCGCAGAGAATGTACCGCGGCGAGCGCTCCGGTAACGGCGGCGCGGGAATAGGCATCCGAAGGATCAACCGCTGCCGCCACGCCGAAGATCGCCCAGGCATCGGCAACGCTGTGGGCAAAGATCGAGATGGTATCCAGCGTCCGGCAGGCGGGGATCATGCCGGTGGCCGACAGCGTGCCCAGCGTCGGTTTCAGCCCGACCAGGGCGTTCAGCGCGGCAGGTACGCGACCAGAACCTGCCGTGTCGGTCCCGAGGGAGAAGGCTGCGATCCCGCGCGCAACAGCCACGGCCGAGCCCGAGGATGACCCCCCCGGCACAAGCAGAGGGTCCAACGCATTGCGCGGCGCAGGGCCGGGCGTGCGCACGCCCACAAGCCCGGTCGCGAATTGGTCAAGGTTGGCCTTGCCCAGCACGATGGCCCCCGCTGCCCGCAGCCGGACCACCACAAACGCATCCTCGGTCGCGATGTATGACAGGTCCGGGCAGGCAGCCGTCGTCGGCATGCCCGCAACGTCGATGTTGTCCTTGACCACAAAGGGCACGCCCCACAGCGGACGCCCATCCGGGCGGTCCAGAGCCTTTGCCTCGGCCAATGCCTGTGCTTCGGCCCGGTGCAGCAGGATACCTGGGTCGTTGGCGGCATCCAGCCGCGCAAAAGCCTCGGCCACCACCTCTGCCGGACTCACCCCTTCTGCATAGGCGCGGGCCAGATCGACAAGCGTGAAGGGAAGCACGTTGATCATGTCCGAATCCGTCTTGATGGCCAGCAACCACTGCTCTTGCATCAAGCCCGTTTTCTGCGATGACAGAAAATGCTAAATTTGCATCGATGCGGTGCAAGAATTGCACCACCCATGCAGGAACCTCGCATGCGCCACCTGGAATCCCTCCGCCTGATCGAGGCTGCCGCGCGTGCGGGGTCCATCCGCAAGGCGGCAGATGACATGAACATCACGGCATCGGCGCTGGTTCGGCGCATCAACCGCTTTGAAGAGGAGTTCGGGTCCGAGGTCTTCGAACGACTGCCCTCGGGCGTGCGTCTGAATCCGGCGGGCGAGCTGGTGCTGCACCATTACCGCGCCACCCTGTCCGACCTTGCGCGTGTGAAGAGTCATGTGGCCGACCTTGGCGGCGAGCGGCGGGGGCATGTCTCGATTGCCTGCTCACAGGCCCTGTTGCCATGGTTTCTGCCCCGCCAGATCGCCAGTTACCGCAGCCAGCATCCGGGCGTGACATTCTCGGTCAATGTCCGGGACCGCGCCCGCGCCGAACAGGAGCTTGCCACGTATTCCAGCGACCTCGCGCTGGTGTTCGAGCCCGTCTATCTGGTGGACTTTCAGGTTATTGCGACGATCCCGCAGCAGGTCAGCGCCGTGATGCGTGCGGACCATCCGCTTGCCCGCAAACCCGAACTGCGGCTGCGCGACTGTCTGGACGCGCCCCATATCGCGCCCTCCAGCAGCTATGGCGTTCGTCACCTTCTGGATTTTGCGGCGCGCAAGGGCTCGCGCCGGGTGTCACCCGTGGTCGAGACCGAGAGCTTCGAACTCATTCGCCACTATGTGATCCATGAGCAGGTGATCGGCTTCCAGATCCCCATCGGACTGTCCGGTCTGGACGATCAGCGTCTGGTGCTGCGCAAGATCTCCGAACGTGACCTGCCGCCCGGAAGCCTGATCCTGGGACAGATGCGCGGACGCACGCTGCCCGTTGCCTCGGCGCGATTTGCCATGCAATTGGCGGCCGCACTAGAGGCCGAGGAGACCATCCGGTTCACAGGCGCTGCCGAACCCCAAGACGACACCTAGGGCCTTACCATTACACAACGCCCGCGCTGCGTGTGGCAGGAATTCGGACCGGGACTTCACGTCAAGGTATCATGCCGAATGATGATGGCAGTTCGCTGATCTGCAGGGCGCCCGAAGGCTCCGCAGGTCGAGTGCTCGCGGCGCCTGTCGTGACGGACGGTCCTGCCAAGCGACTTCCTGCCCCGGATGCAAGGACGTATCCCATTGTCTGTCACTGAAGGGGGCACAAGCCGAACTGCCCAGGCGTTGGGCCGTAGCCCACAGGACGATGCGCCCCAGGCGGAACGCATCCGGCACGGCAAGGCCCGGCGGCGGCGGTGGCGGCGGCGGGCGGACATCCCCTTATTCCGCCGCCTCGCGGCATCCGAATCGGGTGACAAGCCCCGCAAGTTCGGGCCGACACGACCCGCAGGACGTTCCTGCGCCCAGCACTTCGCCCAAGGCTGCGACGGTCCGCGCCCGTCCGGTCGAAATGGCCTCGCAGATGGTGTTTCGCCCGATGTTCAGGCAGGCGCAGACCGTCGGCCCCGGATCGACGACATCGCCCCGCGCGCGTCCGGCCAGGGCATCATGCGCCTGGCCTTTTCCCAGCAGGGCAATCACCAGGTCCCGGGCCAGCGCAACCGGTTCGGGCCCCACGAACAAGGCCGCGACCAGGCGCCCGTCGCGGTGGACGGCGACGCGCGCTAGACTGCGGGCCTGATCGCTCACCGATGCCACCTGGCAGTCGGCCAGGCCGAACAGTTTCCGCGCCTCGGCCACCCAGTCCTGCGGCAGCGCGGTCCCGGCCAGTTCGGCGCGCCATCCGCCGGGCACCCGCGCCTTGGCCCAATAGGCGCAGTCCGGGCTGATGTCGTCGGTCGACACCGCAAAACCGTACCAGCGCGCAGGATACTTCCCAAGAGTGACGGTGCTTGCCTTGCTGTCGGGCTGGCCGGACAGCGGGTCCGGGTTGGCCGCGACCAGAACGTCGACCCGCCCCGTCGGCGCCGTCTCTGCGGTCCAGTGGATCGGAGCGAAAGGATGTCCAGGCGCCACCCGATCGGTCACCAGGACCCGCAGGATGGCGCGCCCGAGGTCATTCGCCGCCTCGACCAGATCGGCGGTGCACACCCCCAGGCGGTCGGCGTCGGCGGGGTGCAGCTCCAGAAACGGCTCGGCCAGGTGCGCCGACAGTCGGGCTCTTCGCCGTCCGGGTCATCGTATGCCACTGGTCGCGGATGCGGCCGGTGTTCAGCCGAAAGCCGCTTGCCTGCGCTGCGGAAGGTGCCTGAACCGGCAGCATCCGGCCCTTGCCGTCCGCCGTATGGAACCTGCCATCGCCGAAGAAGCGCCCGCCCTGACGCGGCCCCGACGCAGGCCAGAGGAACGGCTCCAGATCATCGTAGCTTGCGGCATCCATCGCCGCATGGTCCGAGATGTCGAAGTCGAGGCCAAGCGCGCCGGCCACGCCCGAAAGGGCTGCATGCTCGGCGAAGACCTCGGCGGGCGTCTCCCAGCCGAACGCCTCCTGCCAGCCCATCCGGCCCGCAACCTCGGCCAGGATGCGCCAGTCGTCGCGCGCCTGCCCCGGCGCCGGCAGGGCCGCGCGCTGACGGCTGATCCGGCGTTCCGAATTCGTCACCGTCCCGTCCTTTTCGCCCCAGGCCGTGGCGGGCAGCAGGACATGCGCCAGCCGGGCGGTATCGGTGTCGGCGGTCACATCCTGCACGACGACGAAGGGGCAGGACTTCAGGGCTTCGGCGACCAGATCGGCCTCGGGCATCGACGCGACCGGATTGGTGTGGATGATCCAGATCGCCTTGATCCGGCCATCTCCCACGGCGCGGAACATGTCGACGGCCTTCAGCCCCGGAGTGTCGGCCATGCCGGGCGCGGCCCAGAACGCTGCACGGCGGCGCGGTGCTGCGGGTTCTCGATCTCCAGATGACAGGCCAGCATGTTTGCCAGCCCGCCGACCTCGCGACCGCCCATCGCATTGGGTTGGCCCGTCACGCTGAACGGTCCCATCCCCGGCCGCCCGATGCGTCCCGTCGCCAGGTGGCAGTTCAGGATCGCGTTGACGTTGTCCGTCCCGTGCGAGGACTGGTTGACGCCCTGACTGTAGACGGTGACGACCTTCTCGGTCCCGCACCACAGGTCGGTGAACGCGCGCAGGTCGCTGTCGGACATTCCCGCCCCGGCAGGATCCGTTGCCCGCGCTGCGGCGAAGGCGGCCTCGGCCCCGGTGACATGCGCCAGAAACGCCGGATCAGCGCAGCCTTTCGCCTCGATTTCGGCCAGAAGCGCGTTGAACAGCGCCACGTCCCCGCCCGCAGCGATTGCCAGATGCAGATCGGCGATCTCGCAGGTTGCCGTGCGGCGCGGGTCGATGACCACGACCTTCATCCCCGGACGCGCGGCCTTGGCGGCGGACAGCCGCTGGAACAGCACCGGATGGCACCAGGCCAGGTTCGAGCCGACCAGCACCACCAGATCGGCAAGCTCCAGATCCTCATACTGCCCCGGCACCGTGTCGGTCCCGAAGGCCCGCCGATGCCCCGCCACGCTGGAGGCCATGCAGAGCCGCGAGTTGGTGTCGATATTGGCCGTGCCCCAGAAGCCCTTCGCCAGCTTGTTGGCGACATAGTAATCCTCGGTCAGCAACTGGCCCGAGACGTACAGCGCCACCGCATCCGGCCCGTGCTCTGCAATCGTGCGGGCGAACCGCTTGGCCACCACGCCCAGCGCGGCGTCCCAGCCCACCTCTTGCCCGAAGACCCGCGGTGCCAGAAGCCGGCCCTCCAGCCCCACCGTCTCGCCCAGGGCCGCGCCCTTGGAGCAGAGCCGCCCATGATTCGCCGGATGCTCGGGATCGCCCCGCACCGACAGGCCCCCCGCCCCGTCCGGCGTCAGGATCACGCCGCATCCCACCCCGCAATAGGGGCAGGCAGAGCGGACCGCTCTTTCCACGGTCGGGCGATGAATGACGGTCATGCCGCCGACCGCCGCCGCAGAAAACTTGCGTCCAGAAAGACCCGCCCGCCCTCGGTCCGAGCCGGATAGGTCTGCACCGCACCCTCGTCCGCGCCCTGCGCGATGCCCGTGGAAAGGTCGAACACCCAGGCGTGCAGCGGACAGGTGACAGAGGTGCCGTGGACGATCCCCTCGCTCAACGGCCCGCCCTTGTGCGGACAGCGGTCGTCGATCGCAAAGACCTGATCGTCGGCGGTGCGGAACACCGCCACGCATCCGGCGTCGGTCTTGACCACCCGGGCACCCTGGCGGGGGATGTCGTCCAGCGCGGCAATGTCGATCATCATGCTCATTCGGCGGCCCTCATGGTCAGATCAGCTACAGGAGCCCAATCGGCGGGACGCATCCCCAGTTCGGCCCAGGGATCGGTCTGGTAGACCGCTTGGCTTTGCATGAAGCGGTCGCGCAGCGCGCGGCGGGTTGCAGGATCGGCGATCTGGTCCTTGCACCAGTCAAGGCCGACTTTCGCCACCCACTTGTAGATCCGGTGCAGATAGCGCGCGTTCTCGCGGTAAAGCTGGACGAAGGCCGCGATGACCTCGGCCACCTCGTCCTCGGTGGGGACCGAGCACAGAAGCTCGGTCTCCTTGACATCCATCCCCGCCGCACCTGCGACGCTGATCTGATAGCCGCTGTCCACGCAGACCACGCCGATGTCCTTGCAGGTGGCTTCCGCGCAGTTCCGGGGACAACCCGACACGCCAAGCTTGACCTTTGCCGGGGTCCATGATCCCCACAAGAGCTTTTCCAGCCTGATCCCCAGCCCGGTGGAATCCTGTGTGCCAAAGCGGCAGAACTCTGACCCCACACAGGTCTTCACCGTGCGCAGGCCCTTGGCATAGGCGTGGCCGCTGACCATGCCAGCCGCGTTGAAATCGGCCCAGATCGCGGGCAGGTCTGCCTTCTTCACGCCCAGCAGGTCGATCCGCTGCCCGCCCGTCACCTTGATCATCGGCACGGCGTAGCGGTCCGCCGCATCGGCGATCGCCCGCAGCTCGGCCGAGGTCGTCACCCCGCCCCACATCCGCGGCACGACCGAATAGGTCCCGTCCTTCTGGATGTTGGCGTGGTTGCGCTCGTTGACAAAGCGGCTTTGCCGGTCGTCGACGTAGTCCAGCGGCCAGTCCGAAAGAAGATAATAGTTCAAGGCCGGACGGCACGAGGCACAGCCCCCCACGGTCGTCCAGCCCAGGTCCTGCATCACCGCCGGGATCGACTTGAGGCCCTGCGCCTTGATCAGCCGCCGCACGTCCTCGTGGGTGTGGTCCGTGCATTTGCACATCGGCGGATTGGCGTTGGCGGTGAAACTGTCGCCCAGCGTCAGCGCCATCACCTTTTCCACCAGCCCGGTGCAGGTCCCGCAACTGGCGCTGGCCTTGGTCTGGAGGCGCACCGCGTCCAGCGTCACCGCTCCGCCCTGAACGGCGGTCACGATCTTCGATTTGCACACGCCGTTGCAGCCACAGATTTCCGCCTCAGGCGGCAAGGCTGCAACGGCTGCCAGAGGGTCCGCCTGGGCACCCCCCTGAAACGCCGGGCCGAAGATCAGCGTGTCGCGGATGGCCGAAACTTCCTCGCCCGACTTGATCTTGTCGAAGAACCAGGCGCCGTCGGCGGTGTCGCCATACATCACCGCGCCGATCAGCTTTTCGCCTTCCAGGACCAGCCGCTTGTAGACCCCCCGCCCCGGATCGCGGAAGACGATGTCCTCGCGTCCCGGCGCATCGGCGAAGTCGCCGGCGCTGAACAGGTCGACGCCGGTGACCTTCAGCTTGGTCGCGGTCTGCACCGGCCGGAAGGCCGCCTCCACGCCCATCAGCGTGGCGGCCAGCACCTTTGCCTGATCGTAAAGCGGCGCCACCAGCCCGAAGAGCTGCTTGTCGTGTTCGACACATTCTCCCAGCGCATGGATCGCCGGGTCGCTGGTCCGCATCCGGTCATCGACCACCACCCCGCGCCCGATCTCCAGATGCGCGTCGGTCGCCAGCCGCACCTCGGGCCGGATGCCCACGGCCATGCACACCAGATCAGCAGGATAGACCGTGCCGTCCTCCAGCAGCACCGCTTCCACATGGGTAGTGCCAAGGATCGCCTTCGTCGCCCCCTTGCAGTGGATGCGGATGCCCCGCCGCTCCAGGTCCTTTTGCAAGAGATACCCAGCCGAGGGGTCAAGCTGCCGCTCCATCAGGTGGCCCATCAGGTGAATGACCGTCACCTCGGCCCCGCGCGCCGCCATGCCCGCCGCCGCTTCCAGGCCAAGCAGCCCCCCGCCGATCACCACGGCCTTGGCGCCGGGACGCGAGGCCGCGATCATCGCGTTGGTATCCTCGAGATCGCGGTAGGTGCAGACGCCGGGAAGCTCTTTCCCCGCCACCGGGATGATGAACGGGGCCGACCCCGTCGCGATCACCAGGGCGTCATAGGGCGTCTCGCCGCCCTTCGAGACGACAACCTTCCGCTCGCGGTCGATCTTCGTCACATGCTCGCCGAAACGACACCTAACCCCATGCGCCGCATACCAGGCATCGTCATGGGTGACGATCTCGGCATAGGTCTTCTCGCCCGACAGGACCGGCGACAGCATCAGCCGGTTGTAGTTTCCGCGCGGCTCGCCGTTGAACAACGCCACCTCTCCGGCGAATCCCGCATTGAAAAGCTGCTCCAGCATCCGCCCGCTGGCCATCCCGGCCCCGATGACAACCAAGCGCATCATGCTGCGTCCTTCTTGCTGTGCCCGTGTTCGTATTCCGCCAGGAACCCCAGAACCTCGGCGCGGTAGTGCCAGTAGTCGGGGTGATCCAAGAGCGCCCGGCGGGTGCGGGGGCGCGGCAGCCTGACCTCGGTGATCCGGCCGATGGTCGCTTCGGGGCCGTTGGTCATCATCACCACCCGGTCGGCCAGCAGGATCGCCTCGTCCACGTCATGCGTGACGCAGATCGCGGTCACTGTGCGCGACCAGACCTCCATCAGCACTTCCTGCAATTCCCAGCGCGTCAGGCTGTCCAGCATCCCGAAGGGTTCATCCAGAAGCAGGAGCTTGGGCGACAGCGCAAAGGCCCGCGCGATGCCGACCCTTTGCTTCATGCCATTCGACAGCTCTGCCGCTGGCTTGTGCATGGCGTCGGCCAGCCCCACCCGTTCCAGGTAGTATTCCACCACATCCTGCCGCTCTGCTTGGGTGGCCCTGGGGTAGACCCGGTCCACCCCGATCGCCACGTTCTCGCGCGCGGTCAGCCAGGGGAACAGCGACGGCGACTGAAACACCACCGCCCGTTCAGGGTCGGCCCCCTCGACGTGCAGACCGTCCAGCTTGATCGCCCCCTTCGAGATCTCGTTCAGCCCCGCCGCCATCGTCAGCACCGTGGACTTGCCACAGCCGGAGTGGCCGATCAGGCTGACAAACTCGCCCTTCTTCAGGGTCAGGTTGAAGTCCTTGACCACGGTCAGCGGGCCTTTCGGCGTGGCATAGACCTTGTGCAACTGGGAAAACTGCAGATAGCGGTCGTCGGTGAAGCCTTTCGCCGCCTGCGCATAGGCCCGCGGCAGGGCGTGGCGCGGCGTGACGGCGGGCAGCAGCCGAGCGCCCTCGACCTTGCCCTTGATGCCGACATCCATCAGATAGGCCGTCACATCCGCCCGCAGGGTCTTGAAGGCCGGATCGTCGTTCATCTCGCCCCGGTCGCGGGGCCGGGGCAGATCGACCTTGAACGCAGCACCCAAGGTGCCGTCGGGATTCAGGCACAGGATGCGGTCGGCCAGCACCAGCGCCTCGTCCACGTCATTCGTGACCAGAACCACGGTGCGCCTTTCGGCGGCCCAGATCGCCTCGATCTCGGTCGCCACATTGGCCCGCGTCAGCGCGTCCAGCGCCGAGAGCGGTTCATCCATCAAAAGGACATCCGGCTGCATCGCCAGCGCTCGCGCCACCGCCACCCGCTGGCGCATCCCGCCTGACAGCTCGGCCGGGCGACGGTCAGCGGCGTGGGACAGGCCCACCATCGCGACATATCTCGCCACGAGCGCGGCACGGTCGGCCTTTGCCCCTTCGACACCGCGTCCACCGCCAGCCCGATATTCCCCGCGACCGTCAGCCAGGGCATCAGCGCATAGGACTGGAACACCAGCCCCCGCTCGGGCCCCGGCCCCGTGACGGGCTGGCCCCGGAACAGGACCTCGCCCGCGTCGGGCAGCTCCAGCCCGGCCAGCAGGTTGATCAGCGTCGTCTTGCCGGTGCCGGAAAAGCCCAGCACCGCCAGGAACTCGCCTTCCGCCACCGACAGGTCCAGCCGCTTCAGGATCGGTGTCTCGCCATAGCCCTTCGAGACGCCCTTCAGTTCAAGAATGCCCATGACGTCACCGCTTTCCGCTGAAGGTAAAGGCCTGCTGCAGCGCGAACATCACCCGGTCCAGAAGGAAGCCGATGATCCCGATGGTCAGCACCGCCACCATGATCCGTGCCAGGGACTGCTCCGACCCGTTCTGGAACTCGTCCCAGACGAACTTGCCCAGCCCCGGGTTCTGCGCCAGCATCTCTGCCGCGATCAGCACCATCCAGCCCACGCCCAGCGACAGCCGCAGCCCGGTGAAGATCAGTGGCAGGGCCGAGGGCAGCACCAGCCTGGTGATCTTGGTCCAGGTCGACAGCTTCAGCACCCGGCCCACGTTCACCAGATCCTTGTCGATGCTGGCCACCCCCAGTGCGGTGTTGATCAGCGTCGGCCACAGCGAGCACAGCGTCACCGTCACCGCCGAGATGACAAAGCTTTTCGACATGCCGCCGTCGCCGACATAGACCGCCGAGACGACCATCGTGACGATGGGCAGCCAGGCCAGCGGCGAGACCGGCTTGAAGATCTGCACCAGCGGGTTGATCGCCGCATTCGCCGTCGCCGACATGCCCGAGACGATCCCCAAAGGCACCGCCACCAGCGTCGCCAGCAGAAAGCCGAAGAACACTGTCTGGATGGATGTGAATATCTGTTCGTAATAGGTCGGCTTGCCGGTGTAGGTCCGGTCTCTCACCTCATCCGGCTTGCCCTCGGCGATCAGGGCCGCGTTCTTCTCGGCCTGCGCGGCGTAGAAGGCGGCCGCCTTCTCGCGCTCGGCCATCGCATCGGCGTGCAGGACACCCGCCTGCGCCCAGACCTGCGCCGGGCCGGGGATCGCCCCCAGCGAGGTCTGCACCTTTGGCGCGGCCCAGGCCCAAAGCAGCAGGAAAGCCAGGATCGCCAGCAGCGGCACCAGCGCCAGCCGCCACAGGTCCTTCATCTGGCCCTTCGGGTTCTCGCCCGCCAGCATCCGCCACAGGGGCGTCAGCCAGGCCAGCCCAAGCACCTTGAACCAGGGATCGCAGCGCGAGATCAGCGTCGAAAGCCGGGCAAGCCGTTCCGCACGCAGCGGCGCGGGCTGTTCCGGCAGGGCGGCGGGGTCAAGCATGGTCATCGGTGCGCCCCCTTCAGTTGGTCACTTCGCCGCCGACGACCGTCTGGTCGCCCTTCAGACCGATAGCCAGGCTGTCGATATAGGCGTTCGGGGCCTTGCCGTCGTAGGTGACGCCGTCGATGAACTCCGAGGTCGGTTCGCGGTAGCCGTCTGCGTCGAAATCGAACATGTCCGCCGTCGCATGGCCCTCGGCGATCAGCGCCTCGGCGGCCAGCCGGTAGATGGCGGGCTTGTAGACCGACTTCGCCGTCTCGTCATACCAGGCGTCGGACTGCGGCTCGGCAATCTGGCCCCAGCGGCGCATCTGGGTCAGGGTCCAGACCGCGTCCGAGTAATAGGGGAAGGTCGCGTTGTAGCGGAAGAAGACGTTGAAATCCGGCGCCGGGCGCGTGTCGCCGGGTTCGAACTCGAAGGTTCCGGTCATCGAGTTGGCGATCACCGCCGCATCGGCGCCGACATATTCCGACCGCGCCAGGATCTCGACCGCTTCGGCGCGGTTGGCGTTGTCGCCCTCGTCCAGCCAGATCGCCGCGCGGATCAGGGCCTTGGTCAGGGCCAGCGTCGTCTGCGGGTTCTGGTCCACAAACTCGGCTGTCAGACCGAACACCTTCTCGGGGTTGTTCTTCCAGATGTCGGCGTCGGTGATCACCGGCACGCCGATGCCCTTCGCCACCGCCGCCTGGTTCCAGGGCTCGCCCACCGCGTAGCCCAGGATCGTCCCGGCCTCCAGCGTCGCGGGCATCTGCGGCGGCGGGGTCACGCTGATCAGCACGTCGCCGCCGATCTGACCCGAGACGTCGTCCAGCGAGTAAAGCCCGGGGTTGATCCCGCCTGCCGCCAGCCAGTAGCGCAGCTCGTAGTTGTGGGTCGACATCGGGAAGACCATGCCCAGATTGAACGGCGTCCCTGCGTCGGCATAGGCCTCGATCACCGGCTTCAAGGCCTCGGCGCTGATCGGATGCACCGGCTTGCCGTCCGCCATCGGGACGTTGGGTTTCATCGCCTCCCACACCGCGTTCGACACGGTGATCGCATTGCCGTTCAGGTCCATCGAGAACGGCGTCACCAGCGCCGCCTTGGTCCCGTAACCGATGCTTGCCGCAATCGGCTGCCCCGCCAGCATGTGCGCCCCGTCCAGTTCCCCCGAGACGACGCCGTCCAGCAGGACCTTCCAGTTCGACTGCGCCACCAGCGTCACCGACAGGCCCTCGTCCTCGAAGAACCCCTTCTCCTTGGCGATCGCCAGCGGGGCCATGTCGGTCAGCTTGATGAAGCCCAGGGTCAGTTCGTCCTTTTCGATGCCGGGGGTTTCGGAATGGGCGGGCAGGCAGAGGGCGGTCGTCAGCAAAAGCGCGGAAAGACGTGTCATGGCTTGGTTCCTCGTGGCCCGTGACGGGGCGTTGAAATGGAAAAAGCCGCCAGACCCTTCGTCATGAAGACGATGGACCCAAGCGGCATTGCTCGGCTTTCCCGATGTCAGGGATGGCGCGGTTGAGACGTCATTGCCTCGGCGCTTGGATCAACGATGCCATGCTGCGACGCGGCGTCAACGGGCAAGAGCGGTCTGAGGCCACCAGCGCCACCGAATTTCCCGGTGCCGCAGCGCAGCGCCCAAGAATTGATCATCCGGCCAGGCCAGGGTCGAAGACTTGGGCATCATAGAACCGGTCCGGCGGCAGAATCAGCCTCCCGCGCGAGGAGGCAACCGGCGTCGGCTCTGCCAGTGAGCCCTCGACCTTGGCGCTTGCGGCCGGAAGATCGGCCCCCGCCGGGCCAAGGTGCAGCCGGTAGATGTCGCTGCGAAAGACCTGTGCGGCGACAGTCTGCGCCTGCATCGCGTCCAGCCCGTGCCGCCGCGCCAGCCGCGCGCCGATCCAGGCCGCCTGACTGCGCCAGGGAAAGCCCGCGGCACCGCCATCGAAGCGCAGGAACCCCGGCACGACACGCTCGGCCCCGTCAGCGGCGATCACCAGACGCCCGGTCAGGCTGCGTTCGACCACTTCGGCCGACACGCCCAGCCGTGCCGCCAGGACTTCGCCCGCGACCGTCAGGTTCGCCCCCTGCCCCAGCCAGCGCCCGGCCCGCCACAGCGCCCGGATCAGCCGCCCGGCAAGCTCGGGGTCTTGCTCGGCCCAGCCTGCCCGCGCCGCCAGCACCTTTTCCGGCGCCGCGGCCCAGATCGCGCTGGTCGGCAGCAGCAGGACCCCTGCCCCGCGTTCCACCGCGACCGAGCCTCGCGGCTCGCCCACGCAGAAGGCGTCGACCTCCCCGGCCGCCAGCGCATCCGGCATCAGCGGCGGTGGTACGGTCACGATTTCCAGGCTTTCGGGCAAGGTCTGCCCAAGCCCCTCCAGCCAGTAGCGCACCAGTTCGTTGTGCATCGAGAAGGCGAAAGGCACCCCGATCCGCAGCCGCTGCCCCGCTGCCGCCAGCAGCGCCAACCCCGCGTCGCGCGCATCCGAAAGCGCGAAATCATGGTCCCGCATCCTGGCGGCCAGGGCAGTCGAGACACCAATCGCATTGCCGTTCAGGTTCAGGACCGACAGCACCTCGAACCGCGCCGGACTGCCCAGGCCCAAGGCAAGCGCCACCGGCACCGGCGCCAGCATCTGCGCCGCCGTGACCTCGCCGATCGACAGAAGGTCCCTTGACGCAGACCAGCTTGGCGCGGCCACCAGGTCCAGCGCCAGCCCCTCTTCTTCGGCAAAGCCCATCGCCTCGGCCACGATCAGCGGGGCCGCGTCGACCAGCGGCAGGAAGCCCAGACGCAGCGTCACGGTCATTTCAACAGCTCCGCCGCCGTCACCAGCGCCTGGGCCACTTCGGCCAGTTTCCTGCCCTGGTCCATCGCCGCCTTGCGCATCAGGGCATAGGCCTCGTCCTCGCCGATTCCCTTGGCCCGCATCACGATGCCCTTGGCCCGGTCGATCACCTTGCGCTCTTCCAGCGCGCGGCGGGTTTCGGCCAGTTCCACCCGCATCTTCTGCATCAGATGAAATCGCGCGATGGCCGCGTCCAGGACCGGCTTGATCCGGTTGGCCGACAGCCCGGCCACGACATAGGCCGAGACGCCCGCCTCGATCGCGGCCTGAGTCAGCGCCCCGTCGCTTTCATCGACGAACATCGCCACCGGCCGCTGCAAGGGCGCGCTTGCAAGCGTCAGCTCCTCGATCGCATCGCGTGAGGGGTTGCCAGCGTCGATCAGGACCAGGTCGGGATTGCGCTCGGAAATCCGGCGCGCAAGGCCAAGCTCGTCGGCAATGACCAGAACGTCATGGTCGCCGGCCTCGCGCAGGCCGTCAACGATCATGACGGCCCGGTCACGGTCCTTTTCAACGACGATGATGGACAGTCGCCGGGTCATTGGCGTCCAAGACCATCTGCGTCCTGGCGAAGCAACGGCCGGGCTGAAGATTGCCCGCCCATCAGCCCGCATCTGCGCGTTGCTTCAGCAGTCCTGCAAGGCCTGCTCAATTCCTGTTCGAAACCGCAAGCCCGTCGGCTGTCTGGGGCGATGCTGTCTGGGGCGAGGTGCAGCGCGCTGGACACGGGCTGCGGACCCCACTGTTGCATCCCTGCCCCATTCCCAGCCAACCCCGCGGAAAAAGTGTCGCCATCCACCTTAGCTTCGGCCTATAGTTTGCGGGAATTCCGACGGAAACTGGCCTCCCCATGATCGAACCCGACCTGCGCGACCGGATCCTTGCCGAGCCTGAGCGGCTCCTCGAAGACCGCGACGTGATGAACGCCCTCGTCTCGGCCAAAGACCGCGAACTTGGCGCCAACGTTGTCGACCTTCGCGGCATCGCCATGCAGCGGCTGGAAAGCCGTCTGGACCGGCTGGAGGACACCCATCGGTCCGTCATCGCCGCGGCTTACGAGAACCTGGCCGGCACCAACCAGGTCCACCGGGCAGTGCTGGCACTGCTGGAGCCAACGAATTTCGAAAGCTTCATCAATGCCTTGACAGGAGAGGTCGCCCAGACCCTTCGCGTCGACACGGTCCGCCTCGTGCTTGAAACGCTGCAAGACGACCCCGACGCCGACCCCACCCTCCGCCGTCTGGGCGAGGTCTTGCAGGTCGCGCCCGCAGGCTTCGTTGGCCACTACCTGACCAACGGTCGCAACGGCCCCGGGCGGCAGATCGTGCTGCGTTCGGTGACCGCGCTGGCCGTCACCCTTTACGGCGACCGGGTCGGGGACATCCAGTCCGAAGCCCTGATGAAACTCGACCTCGGCCCGAACCGCCTGCCGGGGATGCTGGTCTTCGCCTCTGAAGACCCGACCCAGTTCAAATCGACGCATGGCACTGATCTGCTTGTCTTCTTCGCAAGCGTCTTCGAACGCTCGATGCGCCGGTGGCTGGGCTGAGCGACCCCTTCCTGGCCCCCGCGCTGGGGGATGCCGTGGCGCAGTGGCTCTCGCACCTGCAGGCGCTGGAGGGTGCCGCGGTCAACACGATCGAGGCCTACCGCCGCGACGTGACCCGCTACCTCAGGTTCCGGTCTGCCCATGACGGCGGGGCCGAGGGGATTGCCGCCGTCGCCCGCACGACCCAGTCCGACCTGCGCGCCTGGATGGCCGAAGAACGGTCGCGCGGTCTGTCTGCAAGGTCCCTCGCCCGGTCGCTTTCGGCCGTCAAGGGCTTCACCGCCTGGGCCGCCGACCGCAGCGGCACCGACGCGACCACCGTCCTGTCCGCCCGGGGCCCCAAGTTCCGCCGCAAGCTGCCCCGCCCCCTGTCCGAAGACGGCGCCGCCGCGATGCTGACCGAGATCGGGTCGGACGCCCGCGAAGACTGGATCGCCGCCCGCGACACCGCCATCGCCACGCTCCTCTACGGCCTCGGCCTCCGCATCTCCGAGGCGCTGTCCCTGACCGGCGCCGACCATCCGCTGCCGCCGACGCTGCGGATCACCGGCAAAGGCGGCAGGACCCGCCCCGTCCCCGTGATCCCCGTGGCAGCCCAGGCCGTTGCGGACTATGTCCGGCAGTGCCCTTACGACCTGGCTCCGAAGGACGCCCTCTTTCGCGGTGCGCGCGGCGGCCCGGTCAACCCGCGCCTGATCCAGGCCGCGATGGAGCGTGCCCGCCTCCGCCTCGGCCTGCCGGCCACCGCGACGCCCCATGCCCTGCGCCACAGCTTTGCCACGCATCTTCTGTCCGCCGGCGGAGACCTGCGCGCAATCCAGGAGCTTCTGGGCCATGCCTCGCTTTCCACGACACAGGCCTATACCGCGGTTGATGCCGCCCGGCTGATGGAAGTCTACGAAAAAGCCCACCCGCGCGCCTGATTGCGGCACCTCCCGGTTGCACCGCGCGCCGTAATCCGCCATCAAGTCCCCATGAGCCCGCGTCTGAAAGCCCTCTCCGTTCACCTGCTCACCGCTTCTGGCGCAGTGCTGGCGATGTTTGCCATGCTTGCCGCCGTGAAGGGCGAGTGGAGCCTGATGTTCCTCTGGCTGGTCGTGGCGCTGATCGTCGACGGGATCGACGGCCCCCTGGCCCGCAAGTACGAGGTCCACAAGAACTGGCCGACCTATGACGGCGTGCTGATGGACCTGATCGTCGACTACCTGACCTACGTCTTCATCCCGGCCTTTGCGCTGTTCCAGTCCGGCCTGCTGCCCGGCTGGACCGGGTGGCTGGCGATCATCGTCATCTGCTTCGGCTCGGTGGTCTATTTCGCCGACACCCGGATGAAGACCAAGGACAAGAGCTTTGCCGGATTTCCGGCCTGCTGGAACATGGTCGTCCTGGTCCTGTTCGCCACCAGGCCGGGCGAGGCGATCATCCTGCTGGTGGTGATCCTGCTGACCGTGACGATGTTCACCAACCTCAAGTTCATCCACCCGGTGCGCACCAACCGCTGGCACGAGGTCTCGCTTGCCATGACCATTGCCTGGATCGTGCTGGCCGGCTGGGCCGCCTGGTGGGATTTCCAGGAGGGGCCGGTGGCGAAGTGGCTGCTGGTGCTGACCTCGCTGTACCTCGTCCTGGCGGGAATCGCCCAGCAGATCATCCCCGAAGGCATCCGCCGGGTGCGCTGACCGCTTCCGCGGCCAAGACTGCCGCACTGCCACGCCTGCGCGCCGCGAGGAGAAGCCGAAGGCGCACGACGAGCCGCCGGTCAAAGCCGCGTCAGCATCACGCCCGCCACGATGATCAGCGCCGCCGCCGCCTTTTCCCGCGTCATCCTCTCGCCAAAGATCAGCCAGCCGATCAGCACCGCGAACAGGATCGAGGTTTCCCGCAGCGCCGCAACCACTGCGATCGGCGCGGTGGTCATCGCCCAGATCGACACCGCATAGGCCCCATAGCTGGCGGCCGAGGCGACCGAGCCCAATCGCCAGGCCTGCCGGTCACGCGGGATCACGTCCCAACCCCGCAGCGCAAGCATCCCCAGCGTGAAGAACACTCCGTCCGCCACGAAGACCCAGGCCACATAGGCGGCGGGAGAGCCCGAGACCCGTGCGCCCATCCCGTCGATCAGCGTGTAGGTCGCCGTCGCGCAGGCCGAGCCGAGGGCGAAGGGCAAGAGCTTGCGGTCCTCGCCACTGGTGAACACGCCGCGCGCCATCAGCAGGATGCCGGTCGCCACCACCGCGATGCCGATGTATTCCTGCTGCGTGACCGCGTCGGTCAGGAAGGCCGCGCCGAAGACCGCGACGATCATCGGGGCGGCGCCGCGCGCGATGGGGTAGACCCGGCTCAGGTCGCCCCGGTCATAGGCATAGGTCAGGAAGAACTTGTAGGCGAAATGCGTGCAGCCCGCCGCGATGACCCAGGGGATCGCGGCCGGGTCGATCGCCGGAGTCAGCATCACCACGGCAAGGCCGATCGGCACCTCGACGATGGACAGGATCACCATCCCGCCGACCTTCGAGGTTCCCACCTTGATCAGCGCATTCCACAGCGCATGCAGGAAAGCCGCGCCAAGGACAGCCAGAAAGACGCCAAGGGTCAAGAAGCACCCGTCATGAAACCGTTACATGCAGGCCTAAGCCCCGGCGCGCACGCAGGCAAGCCATGCGATAGGTCCAGCGCCGATCATTCGTCAGGCCTGCCCTGCCGCACCCCCGGCGCTCAGATCAGCAGCGCCCCTTCATGACGCAAGAGCGCCGCCTTCGTCTCCACCCCGCCGGGTGCCGAAAAGCCGCCAAACCAGTGCGTTCCCGTAACCCGGTGGCAGGGGATGATGATCGGCAACGGGTTCGCCCCGCAGGCCTGTCCCACGGCCTGCGCCGGAGCGCCAACCGCCTTGGCGATCTGACCATAGGTCCGCGTCTCGCCCCAGGGGATCGCTGCCATCGCCCGCCGCACCTCCGCGTGCAACCCCGTGCCCCAGTCCAGCGGCAGATCGAACCGCCTGAGCCGCCCCTCGAAACAGGCCGTCAGCTGCGCCAGCCCCTCGGCCAGAAGCGCGCTTTGCCCGGCAATCTCCGGCAACCGCCATTCCAGTCCCACCAGCAGCCCGTCGCGCTCCACCAGGCTGAGCGGGCCGAACGGCCCGATGCTCCCCGCCCGGATCCCCGCCCGGATCACCGCCGGGGTCACCGCCCGGATCACCGCTGCCCCTCGCGCAGCGGAGCGAAGGCCTGCCGCAGCACATCGGCCATCCCTTCCACCGCCGGAGAGGTGCCCCGCGGGTTGCGCCGCAGCACCACCCTGGCGCTGTCCACGATGGGAAACCCGTCTTCCGTCGTCAGCTCGCGACATCCCGCAGGGATCGTGCTGCGCGACAGCGGGGCAATCGCCATTCCGTTCGTCACCGCCACCCGGAAGCCCCCCGCCATGTCGCAGGCCCAGGCCGCGCGCCAGTCGATGCCCAGCCGGTTCAGCGAGCCTTCCACGTAATCCCGGCTCCACTCCGACTGGAAATACATCGCCACCGGCACTGGCCGCCGCAGGTGCTGGGCATGCGTCACCGAGGTCACCCAGACCGTGGGGTCGATGCACAGGACCTCGCCCTCCTGGACGTATTGCCAATCGTAGATCACCCCCAGGTCGATCTCGTCGGCCTCCAGCGCCGCGATCTGCGCCGTGGAATGATCCACCCGGACCGAGACCTGGACCCCTTCGTGCCGTTCGTCAAAGGCCGCCAGCGCGCGCGGCAGGACCGTCCCGGAATATTCGTCCGGGATCCCCACCCGCACCGGCCCGACCAGAGGTTTCTCGCGCAGCGCAATCGCCGCTTCATCCAGCAAGGCCACGACCCGGCGCGCATAGGGCACCAGCTGCTCGCCGCGCGGGGTCAGCACCACGCCGCGCGCCTGACGGTCAAACAGGGGCTGGCCCAGGCTTTGCTCCAGCCGCTTGACCTGCAGGCTGACCGCCGATTGCGTCCGGTAAAGCCGCCCCGCCGCCGCCGTGACGGACCCGGCATCCGCCACTGCCAGAAAGCTGCGCATCAGGTCGCTGTCCAGCGGCTGCATTGGTCCACCCATGAGTCATACTTATGTCACCCATCAAACCTATTCGTTTGTGAAATGTCAAAGGCAGTCCTATCTCTGGGCTTCAAGCAAAGGAGTCCATCATGTTCGCCCGCCTCTTCGCCCTGCTGCAGCTGCGCCGTTCGACTGCGTTCCTGCTGGAACGCGAAGACGATCACTTGCTGGACGACATCGGCCTGACCCGCGCCGAGCTTCTGGCCCTGCGCCGCGGCGACATCCTCGCCGACGCGCAGGTCAAGACCCTGCGCTTTCATTCGACGCCGACGCCCCGCGGTCTCCCCGTAGGCGGTTCGGCCTGACTCTTCGCCGGGGGTCCGGGGCCCCCGGCGAAGATTTTTCCCTCACCCCAGCGCGTCGTTGCACCGCTGGCAGGTGCCGGGATGCTTGTGCGTGCCCACGTCCGGCAAGACGCGCCAGCA
>PNNE01000395.1 GCA_013824055.1 Rhodobacter sp.
CGGCCTTCCTCGGTCTGGTTGGTGGCCCGCGGGGCAAGAAAGCCCACGCCATCGGCCGACACGCGCTCCGGGTCGGCGCCAAAGGTGCGGATCAGCGCATCCGCCACCGCCTCGGCGCGGCGCTGGGACAGCGCCTGGTTGCCGGCGGGACTGCCCGACGCATCGGTGTGGCCGACAAGGGCGATGGTGCTCTCCGGATTTGCCTCGAGCCAGGCCGCAACGGCGGCGAGCGAGGGATAGTCACCCCGGGACAGCGCCGCCGCGCCGCTGGCAAACACCAGGTCTTCCAGAACCGCTGCGCCGTCCGCGTCCAGGGCCGCGGCAATCTCCGCGGTCTGTCCGGGGGCCTGGCCCGGACCTGCGCCGCTGTATGAGACCTCGGGGTCCTTCAGGTCGACGGGTGTCGCGACGGCCGGTGCCTGGATCGGGGCGGCCGTGACTCTGGTGATCTGGACATACCCCGCGCCCCCGCTGCGGCTGACCAGAATCGAGACCGCCTCGGTCCCCTTCCGGGCCGAGAGGAACCGGAAATCACTCAGATCGACGTGCATGTCCGGTTCGGGCATGACGTCGGTATTGAACCGGAAATCGAAGCCGCCGCAGGCTCGGGCCTCGCACTCGAAGACGATCTCGTAACCGGCGGCACGCACCTGGTCGCGCAGCGGGGCCAGAAGCGCAAGCGTCGTCACGCCCGCTGCGTCCAGCCGATAGGCGCGCTGGTCCAGGGCCCCCTCGACCTGCCGCGCAGGAACCGAGGTGCCGTCGAAGGGCCCGGTGGGCAGGGCGTAACTGCCGGGGACCTCGCTGCGGGTTTCCTGGCCCAGCAGCCGGGCAGGCAGGTCCAGGGTCAAGGCAGAGCCGGGATTGGCCAGTGCGGTGGCAAGGATGAGGGGAAGGTAAGCCTTTGGCACTGCCGGGGGTCGCTTTCCGCGATCATTTCAGTCGGTAGTGGTACTCTCCCACAACTTCCATGCCAAGGCGAGCATAGAGCGCACATGCGGCGGCGTTCTGCCGGGTGACGACCAGCGACAGCCGTGCTGCCCCCTGGTCGGCGGCCCAGTTTGCGCTTGCCTGAAGAAGACTGCGCCCCAGGCCCTGGCGACGGTGGCTGTCGCGCACCTCGACGGCGTGCACCATCGCCTCGGTCCCGTGGCAGGCCACGAAGGCCACCCCGGCCGGCCGGTCGTCGATCCGGCCCAGCAGCGCGGCCTTCGGGCCCCGGACGCGGTCCATCACCGCGAGTCGGGCGGGGCCGATGCCGCCCCTGGCCCAGATCGACCGGGCGATCTGCAAAGGGGGCCAGTGCGGAAAGGCCGTGAGGTCGGGAAGGTCGGCGGTCAGGCGGGCAACCGGGGCGGCGTAGGCCAGGACCGGATCGACGATCGCCCAGCCGCGGGCGGCGAGGGCGGTGTCCAAGGCGATCTCTTCGGCGCGCACCAGCACCAGGGGCTGGGTCATCCCGGCTTCCAGGGCGTCCAGGTCGGCCTCGGTGAACGGGCCGTCCAGGCTGGCTGCCGAGACGCGCTTCCCGCCCCCCGCGCCATCGCGGAGCGTGAACGGGCCAAGTTTCCGGCGGCCGGCCGGGGGCCAGGTCGCCTCCATCACCTCGGCCAGAAGGGCAGGGGTCACTCGAAAAGCCGGGTCAGCTTGACCATCGCCTGGTCCAGCCGCCCCGGATCGCTGCCCCGCACCACCAGGTTCGTGCCATGCGCGCCGTTCTGGATGAAGGGATACGAGCCCATCGACAGGTCCGGAAACTCGGCCGCCAGCGCGCCGAACGGGCCGGCGATCTCGCCCTCGCCCCGGTTGACGCGCAGGGACTGGGACAGAAGCGGCGGTCCGCCGGTCAGCTGCGGCAGGACCGAGGCGACCATCGCCTGGAAGATGTTCGGCACGCCCGCCATCACATGCACGTTGCCGATGGTGAAGCCTGGCGCAGTCGAGACCGGATTGTCGATCAGCGCCGCCCCGTCCGGGATGCGCGCCATGCGCTGCCGCGCTTCGTTGAAGGGCAGGCCCGAGCGGTCGTAATGCGCCTGCAGAAGCGCCATCGCATCGGCGCGGTAGCCGATCGCGGCCCCCATCGCCTCGGCCACGGCGTCGGCGGTGATGTCGTCGTGGGTCGGACCGATCCCGCCGCTGGTGAAGACATGGGTGTATTTCGACGACAAGGCGCGCACGGCATCGACGATCTCGGAATGGATGTCGGCCACGATACGCGCCTCGCGCAGGGTGATGCCGATGCGGGTCAGCTCTCCGGCCAGGTAGTGCAGGTTCGAATCGCGGGTACGGCCCGACAGGATCTCGTCGCCGATCACCAGGATTGCGGCTGTCGGGTTCGTCATGGCCTGGCTCCTTGCGGTCTTTGGCTCGGGTATAGCCTTCGCGGGCGGTCTTTCAAACCCCCCGACCTCTGGCCAATTCCGCGCGAGGCACTTATGTATTGCCCAAGGAGACTGCCGTTGGACGACATTCGCGCCCGGATCACCAAGGATGGCATCCGCATCTACGAAGATGCGGATTTTTTCCGGAATGCGCGCAGCGGGTCGCGTTGCGGCGGAAATCCTGGACGCCGTGGCGCCTCTGGTGGTGCCGGGAACGACCACGGCGGTCATCGACGACTTCATCACCGAAGAGATCAGGCGTCGCGGCGTGACCTCGGCCACCATCGGCTACAAGGGCTACAAGCACGCGTCCTGCATCAGCGTGAACCACGTGGTCTGCCACGGGATTCCGGGCACGAAGGTGCTGATGGATGGCGACATCCTGAACGTCGACGTCACGGTGATCGTCGATGGCTGGTACGGCGACACCAGCCGGATGTACGTGGCAGGGCAGCTTGCACGGAAGGCCGAGCGGCTGATCGAGGTCACGCATGAGGGCCTGATGCGCGGCATCGCGGCGGTCAGGCCGGGGAATACCTTCGGCGACATCGGTCATGCGATCCAGGCTTACGTCGAGGCGCAAAGGATGAGCGTCGTGCGCGACTTCTGCGGCCACGGGCTTGGCCGGGTGTTCCATGCGCCGCCGAACGTGCTGCATTATGGCCGCGCGGGTTCGGGTCCGGTGCTGGAGGAAGGCATGTTCTTCACCATCGAACCGATGGTGAACCTCGGGAGGCCCGAGACGAAGGTGCTGGCCGACGACTGGACCGCCGTCACCCGCGACAAGTCGCTGTCCGCTCAGTTCGAGCATTCGGTGGGCGTCACGGCCACGGGCTGCGAGATCTTCACCTTGTCCCCGGCTGGCAAGTTCCATCCGACCTGGGGGTAAGGGACCAAAATCCTTGAACAAGGATTTTGACAAATTTCTTGCTCAAGAAATTTGGGCGCTCGGACCCCCGCGTCCCGCTCATAGCCCCGGTCAGCCCGACAGATGCCCTTGCCGAAGCCCAGACCTGCCAGGCTGTCGGTCAGCTCGTTCGCATGGACGTACGTCGCCATCCTGTAGCCCGGCTGCCGTTCGGCCCGCAGCCGCAGCGGCGCGCCGTTCATCGCGTGGGCCGGTCATCGCGTGGGCCGGTCATCGCGTGGGCCAGGCCCGATGCGTGATCCGGGTCAGCAGCCTTTGGCGACAGACAAGCGGGTCGATGCCGAAGGACCGGGGCCGGGGCCGGGAAAGTCTCGCCGCGCCTGGCGGATCACCGCCGATTGCATTTGCCGGCCCTCCGGCTTATTTCCAGGGCTGACCCAAAGGGCAGCAGGCGCGCATGAACTGGATCACCAATTACGTCCGTCCGAAGATCAACTCGCTTTTCTCGCGCCGCGAGGTGCCCGAGAATCTTTGGACGAAGTGCCCGGAATGCGGGACGATGCTGTTTCACCGCGAGCTGGCGGCGAACCTGAACGTCTGCAGCAATTGCGAACACCACATGGCGATCACCCCGCGTGAACGGTTCGAGGCGTTGTTCGACGGCGGCATCTTCACCGAGGTCAAGGTGCCCGACGCGGTCGTGGACCCGCTGCATTTCCGCGACCAGAAGAAATACACCGACCGGATCAAGGCGGCGCAGAAGGCATCTGGCGAGAAGGACGCGATGCTGGTGGCCGAGGGCGAGATGGGTCGTACGCCCATCGTCGCGGCGGCGCAGGACTTCGGCTTCATGGCCGGGTCGATGGGCATGTACGTCGGCAACGCGATCATCGCCGCGGCCGAGCGCGCGGTAAAGCTGAAGCGCCCGCTGATCCTGTTCAGCGCCTCGGGCGGGGCGCGGATGCAGGAGGGGATGCTGTCCCTGATGCAGATGCCGCGCACGACGGTTGCCGTGCAGCTGCTGAAGGAAGCGCGACTGCCCTATATCGTCGTGCTGACCCATCCCACGACAGGCGGGGTCACGGCCAGTTATGCCATGCTGGGCGACGTGCAGATCGCCGAGCCCAACGCCCAGATCGGCTTCGCCGGCGCCCGGGTCATCGAACAGACCATCCGCGAGAAGCTGCCCGAGGGCTTTCAGCGGGCAGAATACCTTCTGGACCACGGGATGCTGGACCGCGTTGTCCATCGCAAGGCGCTGAAGGACGAGCTGGTGACGCTGGTCCGGTTGCTGACCGGCCAGCCTCCGGCGATCAAGGGCGATCTGCCCGCTCCGGCAGAGCCACCCGCTGCCGGCAGATCACAGCCGAGCGCCTGAGCCATGGCACAAGGCTCTGACCTCATTCTGGAACGGATGATGACGCTGCATCCCAAGGTCATCGACCTGACCCTGGCGCGCGTCGACCGGCTGCTGTCCGCCCTGGGAAACCCCGAACGGTCGATTCCCCCGGTGATCCACATCGCGGGGACGAACGGCAAGGGCTCGACCCAGGCGATGATCCGCGCGGGACTGGAGGCGGGGGGAGAGACGGTCCACGCCTACACCTCACCGCACCTGGCGCGGTTCCATGAACGCATCCGGCTGGCGGGCGAGCTGATCAGCGAACCTGCGCTGACCGCCTTGCTGGACGAATGCGTCCGGGTGAACGGGCCGGACGAGATCACCTTCTTCGAGATCACCACCTGCGCGGCCTTTCTGGCCTTTGCCAGAACCCCCGCGGACTGGACGCTGCTGGAGGTGGGTCTTGGCGGGCGGCTGGATGCGACCAACGTGGTCGAAAAGCCCCGGCTGACACTCATCACGCCAGTGTCGATGGACCATGAGGCCTTCCTTGGCAACACCATCGCCAAGATCGCAGGCGAAAAGGCCGGGATCATCAAGCGCGGCGTGCCCTGCATTGTCGGCCCGCAACATCCCGACGGCTTGGCGGTGATCGAGGCGAAGGCGGTGGGGCTGGGCGCACCGCTCTGGGTCTTCGGCCAGCACTGGAACGTCTGGGAGGAACGCGGGCGGCTGATCTTCCAGGACGAGAACGGGCTGCTCGACCTGCCGCTGCCCAACCTGCCCGGTCCGCACCAGGTGCAGAACGCCGGGGCGGCGATCGCGGCGCTGCGGCTGCTGGGCAAGCCCGAGGCAGCCTGCGAAGCGGCGGTGACCCGCGCCTTCTGGCCCGCCCGGATGCAGCGGTTGCGGCATGGCCCGCTGGTCGATCTTGCACCGCAGGTGGAGTTGTGGCTTGACGGCGGGCACAACCCGGCGGGGGGCGAGGCGGTTGCGGCGACACTGGCTCGGATGCCGCAGCGCGAGACGCATCTGATCTGCGGGATGCTGAACACCAAGGATGTGACCGGCTACATGCGCCCCTTGGCCCCGCAGGTGACGCGGCTGCACGCAGTGTCGATCCCCGGCGAGAAGAACACGCTTCCGGCCGAAGTGACTTGCGCTGCGGCCCGGTCGGTGGGAATCGACGCCGTTGCGGCCGGGTCGATGATCGAAGCGCTGGCCGGCATAGCCAAGGCATCGCCCGAAGCACGGGTGCTGATCTGCGGGTCACTGTATCTTGCCGGGACGGTGCTGCGCGAAAACGGGTGAGACAAAATCCTTCGAAGGATTTTGCAAAAGTTTTCGAAAACTTTTGCCCCCGGCGTCAGGGCGTCGCGCCATACCGCGCCAGGAACATGTCCACCGCGCCATGCACTGACCGGTGCGCCAGTTCGGGCGTGATCGTCTCGGTCATCCCGAAGATCAGCTTTTCGTGGATCGTCGCCTTGCAAAGCTGGGCAAACTGGTCGGCGGCCAGGTCAAGGTCGTCGATCCGGAGCTGGCCGCTTGCGACATGGCACCCCAGGTGGTGCACCAGCCGCTGATGGATAAGTCCTGGCCCGAAGTCGTAAAACTGGCGGCCAAGGCCGGGAAAGCGTTCACCCTCTCCCACGACGATGCGGAACATGCGCTGACCGAAGTCCGACAGTTGGAAGGCCACGATCCGTTCGGCCGCGATGGTCAGCGCCACCCGCGCCGGAACGTCGCCTTCGACCATCGCCTCGGCCTCTTGCGTCTGGCGGTGACATTCGCAGCGCGCGACTTCCAGGAACAAGAGCTGCTTGTCGGGGAAATAGGCGTAGATGGTGGCCTTCGAGACACCGGCCTCGCGCGCGATGTCGTCGACCGACGCGCGCTCGAACCCGTCGCGCATGAAGATCTTGCGGGCGCCGTCCAGCACCTGGTCGAATTTCCGGCCGCGCCGGACCGCGTGATCCTGAATGGCGTTCATCGCATCCCCCGGAAGGGACCATAGACGATCACGATCCGGCGCGGCAAGTGAAGCGGTCACTCGGCCAGCTGGCGCGATCTCCAGTCTGAAATCTGCGGTTCAGATCGAAATCTGAACCGGATCGTTCATTTCGGCAAGCGAAAAGTGAACTGCAAAGTTCAGATTAAGCCATTGCAGTGGCTGGCCGTCGAGCTAGATTAGAACCATTCCAAACTATGGTGCCTGCCGTGCTGTCCGCCCTGACGCTCCGCCGCCGTTTCAGCGATCTGACCGAGCAGGAGGTCCTGGCGCTGGCAATCTCTTCGGAAGAGGACGACGCCCGGATCTACCGCAGCTTCGCCGAACGTCTGCGGGCCGATTACCCGGCCTCGGCCGCCGTCTTCGACGGCATGGCCGAGGAAGAGGACGGTCACCGCCGGCGCCTGATCGACCTGCACCGCACGCGCTTTGGCGAGGTGATCCCGCTTCTTCGCCGCGAGCATGTCGCGGGCTTCTACGCCCGCCGCCCGATCTGGCTGTCGCAGACCCTGTCGCTGGAGGCGATGCGCGGCGAGGCGGCGACGATGGAGAAGACGGCGCATGACTTCTACATCCGCGCCGCTGCCCGCACGCATGACGCAGCGACCCGCAAGCTTCTGGGTGACCTGGCCGCGGCCGAGGCCGGGCACGAACGCCACGCCCAGCGGCTGAAGGAGGCGCACCTGCCGCAGGACGCCAGGGACCAAGAGGACCAGACCGCAAGGCGTCAGTTCATCCTGACCTGGGTGCAGCCGGGGCTGGCCGGGTTGATGGATGGCTCGGTCTCGACCCTGGCGCCGATCTTCGCCACGGCCTTTGCGACACAGGACACCTGGACGACGTTCCTTGTCGGCACGGCGGCGTCCGTGGGCGCGGGCATCTCGATGGGCTTCACCGAAGCCGCGCATGACGACGGGGTGCTTTCGGGCGCGGCTCGCCGCTGAAGCGCGGCGTCGCGTCGGGCGTGATGACCACCATCGGCGGCCTTGGCCACGCGCTGCCCTACCTGATCCCGGATTTCTGGACTGCCACGACCATCGCGATGATCGTCGTCTTCGTCGAGCTTTGGGCCATCGCCTGGATCCAGAACCGCTACATGGAAACGCCCTTCCTGCGCGCGACCTTGCAGGTCGTGCTTGGCGGTGCCTTGGTCTTTGCCGCCGGGGTGCTGATCGGGGGCGGGTGATGAAGCCGCCGGACCAGATCCCGAGTGTCTTCCGCCAGGCCTAGCCCAGGGCCGCGATCCTGCGGGGGATGACCGGGGGCTGCGTCTGCGGGTCCGGATAACCCTCGGCCGGGTCGGCGGCATCGCCAAGGACGGTTTCCGGCGCTGGCCGGTGCGGCGGTTCGGCCACGGGAAGCGGCACCAGGACCGGCTCGGCCACCACGGTCGTCACGCGACGGGGCCGGGTGGTGACTGCCAGGGCCTGCCGCTCGGCGCGTTCGTGCTGCGGCCTGACCGAGGCATCGTTCACCTTGATCACCGTGAAGCTGATGTTGTCCTGGTCGGGATCGTCCAGCCGAGCCAGCTCTTCCAGCAGCCGTTCGGCGATTTCGGTCGACCGCGACTTGCGGGTGCGGGCCAGCACCTTCTCGATCTGGGCGTTGGTCAGGTATTGCAGCCCGTCCGACGAACAGACCACGATGTCGCCCGCCTTCAGCTCGACTGGCCGCGACGGGCAGTCGATCTTCGCCACCTTTGCGCCCATCAGCACCGAAACCAGGCAGTTGCGGTCGGGATGGGTCGCGCCGCTTTCCGCATCCAGGATGCCCGCCCGGACCATCAGGTCGATCTGCGGCGCCATCGAGTGATCCTCGTTCAGCTGGGCAAGCTTGCCATTGCGGAAGAGGTAAAGCGGAGAATCCCCGATCGAGATCCACCACAGCCGGTTCTCGACCAGCGCGGGCACGACCAGAGTGGCCCCCATGCCGCTGGTCTCGGGATGAGTCCGGGAATGGTGGCGCAGGGTCTCGTTCGCCAGGTCGGCGACGCCGCGCAGGATCTCGGGCGCGCGGGCCTCGAACGAGGCGACATTGGCGAAGTGGAACTTCAGCTCGGAATAGACCTCGGTCAGGACGATCTTGGACGCGACATCGCCCGCGGCATGACCCCCCATCCCGTCGGCCAGGACAACGAAGCCGGCCTCGGCCCCGACCGGAAAATCGGCCGTGATCGCGTCCTCCTGGTAGTCGCGCGCGCCCTGGCTGATGCCCGAGGCGACGTCGTAGCGGGGTTCACGCGATCGCCATATCATGCCCGTCTCCTTCGGCCTCGAACGATGACCAGTTGAACTCGGGCGAGCACAGGACTTTCAGCACCAGCGTCGTTTCGCCGATCTGGATCTCGTCGCCATCGGCGGCGGTTTCGGTGGCCAGCAGCGGGTGGCCGTTCAGCCGCACAAGGTTCGACTTGCCGCCATGACCGACATAGAACGCGTGCGTTTCGGGATCATAGGCAATCGCGGCGTGGTTCCGGCGCGAGATCGCCATGTCGCCAAAATCCAGCGACACGGTTTGATCCAGACCCCGCCCGATCTGCGAGATTCCCTGGCTCAGCGCGAAGGAGGCGCCTTTGCCGGGGCCGTCCTTGACCACCAGCCAGCCCGCCGGAAACATCGCATAGCCCTTGCCCGGTGCCGGAGCAGCGGGAGCGATGGCCGGCGACTCGATGCTGTCGAACAGCGGGACCACGGCGCTGGGCTGCGATTCAAAGCCAAGGACGCGGGTCTTGGTCCGGGTTGGACGGCGCGGCGGGGCTGCGGAAACTGCCGGTTCGGCGGCGGGCAGCGGGGCGTCATCGCCCTCGAGGTCCCAGATGCCGCGGCTGGGCGGGGCGACGCCTTCGGGCAGCGGGGCCTTGGCCTTCACGACGCGGCTGGGCCGGGCGATGGCCGTCGGCAAGGTCGGCTCGGGCTCTGCTTCGGGCGCCGGGGGCGGCGAGGCGGCGGCCAGCGCTTCCCGCAGGCGCTTGACTTCCAGCTCGGCCAGCGCGGCCATCACGGGGTCGGGTCCGGTCTCCACCTGACTGCCGGCCGGGCCGGTCTCGCCAGTCTCGCGAAAGATCGTGCGAAGGAACTTCAAGGTTTCGTCTCCCCGTTTTCGTGTTTCGGCAACGGCAGTCAGCCGGCCACCCCAAGCCGGAACTCTGCGAGCACTGTACTGTCACCACGGCGAACTACAAAACTGTAAGTTGAAATACCATTCGCAAACTCGCGCTGAAGTATCTCCCGCAGCGCGGTTGCGGTGGCCAGGGTCTCGCCCGTGGGGGCATAGACCAGCAGGACGTCACCCACCTGGATCGAGCCTTCCAGCTCGGCCGGCAGTTCGGAAACCACGGTCTGCGTTGCGGTATCCGTTTCGACCACGTCGAAGGTATAGCCACCGGGCAGGCGCAGGACATTCGTGACCGGCAACAGCTCTTGCGCGCGCGGCGTCCCCACGACCGCCGCCGGAGCGACCGCAACCAGCGTTTCGGCGGGGGCAAAGGTGGGGGCAGAGGCCGCGATTGCGGTCGGGGCGGCGCCATCGGCCCCGCGGCCAAGCAGGTCGGGCAAGGACAGCAGCCCGACCACCAGCAGGGCCGCAGCAGCCGAGGACATCAGGAAGTCGCGCAGATTGCGCGGGGCCTGGATCATCACGATGGGCGACGGACCGGCGGATGCCGCGGGCTCTGATGCGGGTGCCAAGCCGGGTGCCATGCCGGTTGCCGATGCTTGCGCCTGGGCTGAAGCGGCCGGCGAGGCAGGCGGCAGGGACGCAGCTGGTGGGGCCGAGACCGTCCGGGCGACCGGGGCCGCTGGCTCGGAGACCGGACGAGCGGCATCGCCGACCAGCATCGACCGCCATTCGTCCACCGACTGCAGCCGGTCGCGCGGGAAGATCGCCATCGCCTTGTCGATCGCATCCAGAAAGCCGCGCGGATAGGTCTTGAACCGGCCTGCCAGAGGGCGCAACGGGTCCCCTTCGCGCCCGGCAATGGCCGACAGCCGCTCTTGCGATGTCTTTGGCGTCTCGCCGGTGATCAGATGGTAGAAGCTGGCGGCCAGCGCATAAAGATCGCTGCAGGGGGCCTGCTTGCTGCCGCTGACATAGAATTCTTGCGGGGAATAGCCGTCCTTGACCACGCGCAGGCCCGAAAGTGCCCGGCTTTTCCGCGTCACGTCCTTCCGCGAGGCCCCGAAGTCGATCAGGATCGGCTGGCCGGACGCCTTGTTCAGGATGATGTTGTCCGGCGAGATGTCGCGGTGCAACAGGCCGCGTTCATGCACATGCCCCAGCGCGTCCAGCATCGTGTGAAGGAAGGAGACGATCTCTTTCGGGGTCAGCGGTCGCGCCGTGCCCTCGACCGTCTGCAACAGGTCCGGGCCGTCGATGTAGTCCATCGCCATGTAGGCGGTCTCGTTGTCCTCGAAGACATGGTGGACCTTGATGATGTTGGGGTGGTCCAGCTGCGACAGCGTCAGGGCTTCCTGCAAGAAGCCCTTCACGGCGCCGCGGAATTCGTCCTGCTGCGCCCGAGACCGCGCGCCGACCGTGGTGCCGATCCGGCGGCAGAAGGCCGAAGGAAAACACTCCTTGATGACCACCTGCCGGTCCAGCGAGTCCCGCGCGATGTAGACGATCCCGAACCCGCCGCTGTTGATGAAGGATTCGATGGTGAACTGTCCGTAAAGCAGCTTGGTTCCCGGGGCCAGCTCGTCGGCTGCGGTCCCCAGATCGACAGAGTCAAACTTGCGCGCGGCAGCGGTCATCATTACTCACCCATATCCGCGTCCTTCGTGCCCCCAGGAAGGACATGCGGTTCTTCACGTGTAGCCAATGAGTTGGGCCAAAACGTGAAGGGTTTCCGGTCGTTTTTTGCCACAATCGCCGGTCCGGGCGGTCGCTGACTTTTGCGGGAAAGGCCACGAATTGCGGCAGATGTGCTGATCGCACCGAAGATTGCCGCAAGATATGGAAACACTCTGCCGCAGTTGATCTGCCGGATGGGTCCGTCGTCGGGCCGGAGGGGGCCTGGCCTTGCCCTGCTTTTGCCACATCGACGGCTGCGAATGTTTCGCGAGGGCATGACAATCTGCCCGGGCATCTGCCGATTCCCGCGCCCTGCGCTTGCCCTTTCCGCCCGCCCGTGACACCACGGCTGCATGCTGGCGATCTTTCTGAAGACATTGCCGTTCTTTGCGCTGATCGGGGTCGGCTACCTGGCCGGGCGCACCCGGTTCTTCTCCGAGGAGGCGACGGCCTATCTCACCCGCTTCGTGTTCTACTTCGCGCTGTCGGCCATGCTGTTCGGCTTTGCCGCGAACCTGGACGTCTCGGCGATCTTCAGCTGGCCGCTTGTCTTCGCCTATCTTCTGGCCACGACGGCCGTCTGGCTGATCGTGGCCGTCGTCGCCCTGGTGCGAGGCGTCAGCAAGGAAGAGGCCGTGTTCGAGGCCCATGCCGGGGTCATCGGCAACGTCGGCTTTCTGGGCATCCCGATGCTGGCGCTGCTCTTGGGACCGCAGGCCGTGGGGCCGGTGCTGCTGGTGCTGGCGGTCGATCTGATCGTGTTCTCGTCGGTCCTGACGATGGTGATCACCGGCCTTCGGGCTGGGCGGGTCAGCGCGCAGACCTTCGGCATCCTGGGCATGGGGCTGGCGAAGAACCCGATGATCGTCTCGGTCGGACTTGGCATCCTCTGGGGGTCCACAGGGCTGCAAGTGCCGGTCCCGGTCAACGAATTCCTGACGCTGCTGGGGGCCGCCGCGACGCCCTGCGCGCTGTTCGCCATCGGCGCCTCGCTGGCCGGTCGGTCTGCCGAGCGGGTCGAGGTCGCGGCCTGGCTGTCGGTCTCGAAGCTGATCCTGCATCCGCTGGCTGTGGCGGGGGCCTGCTGGCTGTTCGGCGTCACGGGCTATCAGGCCGGCGTGATGATCGCCGCTGCGGCCTTGCCGGTGGCGGGCAATGTCTTCATCCTTGCGCAGCACTACCGCGTTGCGCCGCAACGCGTTTCCACCGCGATCCTGCTGTCGACCGCCGGGTCGGTCCTGACCGTGACAGCCGTGATCGCACTGATCGGCCAGGGGGGCTACCTATGAAAACTGTATCGGAAAACCGCGCTTTCGGCGGTGTCCAGGGTGTCTACACCCATGCCTCCCAATCGACCGGCGGGGACATGACCTTCGGTCTGTTCCTGCCGCAGCAGGCCGAGGACGGGCCGGTTCCGCTGCTGTGGTTCCTGTCGGGCCTGACCTGCACGCACGAGAATGCGATGATCAAGGCCGGGGCGCAACGCTGGGCGGCCGAGGCCGGGATCGCGCTGTGCTTTCCCGACACCTCGCCGCGCGGCGAAGGGGTGGCCAACGACGCCGACTTTGCACTGGGGCAGGGGGCGGGGTTCTATCTTGACGCCACCCAAGCCCCCTGGGCCCCGCATTTCAGAATGTGGAGCTACATCGCCGAGGAACTGCCCCGCGTCCTGTTCAACGCCTTCCCGCTGGCCGAAGAGGTGCAGGGGATCACCGGCCATTCGATGGGCGGCCACGGCGCGCTGACCATCGCGATGAGCTTTCCCGGCCGCTTCAAGTCGGTCTCGGCCTTCGCGCCGATCTGCAACCCGACGGCGAGCGATTGGGGCCGTCCGCAATTTTCTGCCTATCTCGGACCTGACCAGTCGTCATGGGCGGCGCATGATGCGACCTTGCTGATGCGGCGCCGGGGATTCGACGGGCCGATGCTGATCGACCAGGGGACGGCCGACCAGTTTCTCGACAAGCTCCGCCCCGAGGCGCTGGCCGAAGCGATGGCGCAGGTGCGACAGGGTGGCACGTTCCGGATGCAGAAGGGCTATGACCACAGCTATTTCTTCGTCTCGACCTTCATGGAGGACCATGTGTCGTTCCATGCGCAGGCTTTCCTGGGCTAAGGCGCTGCTGATCTCGCTGGCCCTGGGCGCTGCGCCCGTGGCGGCGGCAGGTCCGGCGGAAACGGTGCTGTCGGTGGTGAACTCTGCCCGTGTCAAGGCAGGGTGCCAGCCCCTGCAACTGAATGCCCGGCTGACGGCGGCGGCCAGGTCGCATGCCCGGGCGATGGCCGAGCAGAACTTCTTCGGGCACGCCGGCAAGGACGGCAGCAGGTTTTCCTCCCGGATCACGCAGCAGGGCTACAGCTACCGGGCGGCGGCCGAGAACATCGCGGCCGGTCATCGGACGGCCGCGCAGGCGGTGCAGGGCTGGCTGAACAGCGCGGGCCACCGGCGGAACATGCTGGACTGCCGGATGACCGAGACCGGGATCGCCGTGGTCTACCAGGCGGATGACCGACCGCTCCGGGGGAACCCGGCCCCCTTGCGCTATTACTGGGTGCAGGTCTTCGCCGCCCCCGGCTGAGCGTTCGGGGCGCAGGGCGCCTGGGGCCGACCGCAAGCGGGCAAAGCGCGGACCCGGCCGGCTTGGCTGTTGTGCAGCGGGCAGCGTTGCGGGTAGCGTCGGCGCATGGACAGGGGAGTGTGACGATGCGGAACATGCTGACGATCGTACTGGTGGTGGTGGCGGCGATCCTGGGCTTTTTCGCCTATCAGTCCAGCCAGAAGGGAAACCTCCTGCAGGCGGACCTTGCGGCCAGGACCGAAGCGGTCACGGCGCTGGAGGCCGAGAAGGCGCAGCTAGCCGAAGAGCTTGCCGCCCTGCAGGCCGAGGGCGAAGCCGCGGTCACGGCAGCCAGGGACGCGGCGGCTTCCGTCCAGGCCGATGCGGCGGCGATGCTGGAGAAAGTCAGCACACTCGAGACCGAGAAGGCCGATCTTGCTGCCAGGATCGCCGCGCAAGAGGCCGAGACCGCCACGGCGCTGGCAGCCGCGCAGGCCGAAGTGGCGGCCCTGACGGACCAGGTCGCCGCGCTGGAGGCCGAGAAGGCTGCACTGCAAGCTCAGGTCGATGCGTTGACGGCCGCCGCGCCCGCCAACTCCGCGCCCGCCAACTCCGCGCCCGCCAACTCCGCGCCCACCGACTCCGCGCCCGCCAACCCCTGACGCTGCTGCGCCTGCCTGCGTCACCGATGTCGCGGGCAGGACAGACGGAACCGGCGGCGGCGGGTCACTTGCCCGAATGGCACGCTCTCCAGCCCTGACCGGCATCCTTTTCGCCATCGGCGGCACGCTGATCTTTTCGGTCAACGATGTCTCGATCAAGTTCCTCTCGGACGGCTACGCGCTGCACCAGGTGATCCTGATCCGGGCCTTCGTGGCGATGGCCTTCATCCTGGCGGTGATCGGCTGGTCCGAGCGGGGCTTCGCGCAGCTGGTCACCGGACGACCAAGAATGCACCTGTTGCGGGTCATCATCGTGATGATCTCGAACGTCACCTACTTTGTCGGACTTGCCACGATGCCCCTGGCCGATGCCGTGGCGGTGGCCTATGTCAGTCCGATCATCATCACGCTGCTGTCCATCGTCTTTCTGGGCGAAAAGGTCGGCCCCCGGCGCTGGGCGGCGGTCATCATCGGCATGGTCGGGGTGATCGTCATGCTGCGTCCCGGCGCCGGCGTGATCCAGCCCGCCGCGCTGCTGGTGCTGATTTCGGCGGTGATGTACGCCGCCGGCAACCTGCTGGTGCGGCACATGGGCGGCACCGAAAGCGCGATGACGCTGTCCTTCTACGTCCAGGCCGGCTTCATCGTGGTCAGCCTCTGCATGGGGCTCTGGGTCGGCGACGGGCACCTTGCGACCGACGAGGGGCTCTGGGCCTTCCTGTTCCGCCCCTGGATCTGGCCCCCCCTGCACGACTGGCCGGTCTTTGTGGCGACGGGGCTGTCCGTCGGCATCGGCGGGATGATGGTGACGCAAGCCTACCGGACCAGCGAGGCGGGGCTGATCGCGCCCTTCGAATACGTGGGGATGCCGCTGGCAATCCTCTGGGGACTTCTGGTCTTCGGCACCTTCCCCGACGCGGTGTCCTGGGTGGGGATTGCGCTTATCTGCGGCTCCGGCCTTTATGTGATCTGGCGGGAAACGGTGCGGAAACGGGAAAGCGATGCAGCCTGAGGCAGTGATCTTCGACATCGGCAACGTGCTGACCCGCTGGCAGCCCGAGGCCTTCTACGACCGCGTCCTGGGCGAGGCTCGCCGCCGCGCCCTGTTCGCGGCCGTGGACCTGCACGGGATGAACGCGCTGGTCGACGACGGCGCCCTGTTTCGCGAAACGATCTACGACTGGGCCGCGCGCCACCCGGACTGGGCCCCGGAAATCCGCCTGTGGTATGACCGCTGGATCGAGCTTGCCAGCCCCCGCATCGAAGGCTCCATCGCTTTGCTGCGGGCCTTGCGGGCCAAGACCGTGCCGGTCTTCTGCCTGACCAACTTTGGCAGCTATTCCTACGAGGAAGCCCGCGACAAGCTGGATTTCCTGGGCGAGTTCGACCGCGAATACGTCTCGGGTCGCCTCAAGGTCTCGAAGCCCGACCCCCGCATCTATCAGGCGGTCGAGCAGGATTGCGGACTTCCGCCCGACCGCCTGCTCTTTGCCGACGACCGCGCCGAGAACATCACCGCTGCCGCCCGCCGGGGCTGGCGCACCCATCAGTTCGAAAGCTGGCAGGGCTGGGCCGAAAGGCTGGTGGCCGAGGGTCTGCTGACCAGGAAGGAAGCGGGGCTATGACCCAGATCGTTCCGAAGGACGCCGAGGCGCTGCTGACCTGGCAGGGGCTGCTCGCCGCGATCGAGGCCGGGCACCGGATGCCCAGGGCCCAGATCAAGGACATGTTCCTCTATCGCGACAAGGACACGCTGCTGGACCGCGCGGCCTGGATCGACGGGTTGGGTGCGCTGGTCAAGGTGGCGACGATCTTCCCCGGCAACGCCGCCAGGGGCATGCCCACGATCTTCGGCGCGGTGACGCTGTTCGACGACGTGACCGGCGATCTGAGCGCGATTGTCGATTTCCATCTGGTGACCAGGTGGAAGACGGCGGGCGACAGCCTGCTGTCGGCCTCGCGCCTGGCCCGCAAGGACTCGACCGAGTTCCTGCTGGTCGGTGCCGGGACCGTCGCGCGCAGCATGGTCCAGGCCTATTCCTCGGTCTTTCCGCAGGCCCGCTTCACCGTCTGGAGCCGGACCCGCGAAAGTGCTGCGGCGATGGGCCTGGCCGTGGCCGACGACCTCGAGGCCGCGGTGCGCAGGGCGGACGTGATCTGCTCGGCCACGATGGCGACCACTCCGCTGATCAAGGGCGAGTGGCTGCAACCCGGCCAGCACCTTGACCTGATCGGCGCCTACAAGCCCGGGATGCGCGAAGTGGACGACCGCGCCATGCAGCGCGCCCGCCTGTTCGTGGACAGCCGCGCCACCACGATCCACCACATCGGCGAACTGATCGACCCCATCGCCTCGGGTGCGATCAGCGAAGCGGACGTGGTCGCCGATTTCTACGACGACCCGGCGCTGTATTCGCGCCGTTCCGACGACGAGATCACCATCGCCAAGAATGGCGGCGGCGCGCATCTGGACCTGATGACGGCGATGTACATCGCCAAGGCCTGGGCCGGTCGAGCCGGCTAGGGCACGCGGGTCAGTCGAAGCGGTAGCCCACGTTGCGCAAGGTGACGATGCGCCCGCCATGCTGGCGCAGCTTGCGCCGCAGCCGGCCGATGTAGACATCGACGACATTCGTCAGCGGATCGGCGGTCATCCCCCAGACCGCGTTCAGGATGCGCTCGCGCGAAAAGGTGCGGCCCCGGTTCGACATCAGCAGCAACAGGATCTCGCGCTCTTTGCCCGACAGGTCGATCGCCACGTCGTCGACCTGGACGGTCAGGGACCGCTTGTCAAAGGTGACGCCCCCGCAGTCCAGCAGGTCCGCATTCTCGGCCGCGGCAAAGCGCTGCGTGCGGCGGTGCAAGGCTTCCAGGCGTGCAACCAGCTCGTCGAAGTCGAAGGGTTTCGGCAGATAGTCGTCAGCGCCCAGTTTCAGCCCGGCAATCCGCTCGTCGGTGCTGTCCAAGGCGCTGAGCATCAGCACCGGGATCGTGCTCGACCGGGCTCGAAGCTTGCGGCAGACATCCTGGCCGCTGATCCCCGGAAGCATCAGGTCAAGGATGATCGCATCGAAGGGGGCTTCCGACAGAAGAGCAAGCGCGGTCTCGCCGTCGCTTGCATGCGTGACGCCCCAGCCTTCGGCGGAAAGACCGCGCCGGATGAAGTCGGCAACACGTGCCTCGTCTTCCACCAGAAGAATGTTCATCTCAGCCGCCCCGCCGGAAGTGCGCCAGCGCGACGATGGCTGCGCGGCCGCATTGCAGCCGAGCGGTCAGGGGTGTTCGGACCTGGTGGGCATCATTCAGCGTCATGTCATCCAGCCTGCCTTGTGGACTTGTGCAGAGGCTTGAGAGCATGGGCCAGGAGCCGGGACCATTGGCCGGAGGTTTAACGGCGGCAAGTCCACCACGGGTTTACGGGCATAAACTTTGGGTCAAGGACCCTGGGAGCCTTGAAGCCTGTTGCTCCAGACCAGTTGGATCGGCCGATCGACTGCAAGCACCATGACCACGCGCAGACCGCCGCCCTCGCGGTCCTCAAGCGTCACCGACCCGCCGTGCGCATGGGCAATCGCCCGCACGATCGGCAGGCCAAGGCCGGTCCCCTCGATCTCGGGACGGGCTGCGTTCGAGCCGCGGAAGAACCGTTCGAAGGCCTGGGCCTTTTCGGCGTCGCTCATGCCTGCGCCATTGTCTTCGACGATCAGGGCAAACCCGTTCGACTGAGGTTCGACACGCGCCCAGATCTTGCCGCCGCCATAGCGCGTCGCGTTCTGGAACAGGGCCAGCAGGCACTGCCGGATCCGCATCGGATCGACCTTTGCGATGGCTTGCGGCAGTGACAGGTCCAGCGTGATCCTGCGCGGCAGCAGCGAAGCGGTTTCGCGCAGGATGTCGCACAGGTCGACCTCGCGCAGGTCAAGCCGCAGCTTGCCGGATTCCTGCCGGGCGATCAGCAGCAGGTCGTCCACCACATGGTTCGCGTGCTTGGCCGTCTCGCGGATGCGCACCAGCGATTCGGCATAGACCTCGACCGGCTTTGCCGCGCCCCGCAAGGACACGTCCGCCTCGCCCTGAATGATGGTCAGCGGGGTGCGCAGCTCGTGGCTGACATCGGCCATCATCTGGCGGCGCGCGGCCTCGGACTGTTCGATCTGGGTCAGCAGCCGTTCCAGTTCGCGCGTGCGCGCCGAGACAGCATGCTCAAGCCGGGCGTTCTGTTCCCGCGTGTCGACCTCGCGCTGATCCAGCGTGCCGATCATCGTGTTCAGCAGATGGTCAAGCTGACGCAGTTCCAGCGCCCCGCCGATCGGCGCGGTCTGCCGCGACCTGCCGGTGCGGAAACCCTCGATCTTGGCCGCAAGACGCAGCGTCGGCAGCACGACCATCCGGCGATAGGACCAGCCGGCAGTGCCCGCGGTCACGACGGTGCCGAGCAGAATCAGGAAGACGCCCGTCCGGATGGTGCTGCGAAACGTTTCGGCTTCGGCCAGCGTCTCGTCCACTTCGGCGCGTTCGCCGGCCAGCGCCTCGGCGATGAGCAGCTCCAGGTCTTCGTCGATGTCACTGTCGAAGATTTCGATCAGTCTTTCGCGCGGCGAGGCCTGGTCGGCGGTGCCGGCGATGTCGCCAAGACTGTCCATCAGGCGGGTCAGCGCCTGAACCTTGGTTTCGATCCGCGCCAGAAGCTCAAGCTCCTCGATCTCGCCCTCGCCCACCAGATCGATTTCCCGACCGATGATCCTGCGGATTTCGGCAAGGTTTTCGGCAATGTCGGATCGCAGGGCGGTTTCCGTCGCAGTGCCGTCGCGGTTGCCCATCAACAGGACATCGCCGTGTTGCTTGAACAACCGGAAGATGTTGGACTGCAGCAAGAGATGTTCGGCATAGGACGTCTGCGCCAGTTCGATGCGCTGATCCCAGGCCCGGCTTTGCGTGCTGTGCCACAGCGTCAGGGCGCCGCTGGCCAAGGCGGCCGTCACCAGCAGGCCGAAGAAGACCGAGGTCAGGGCCGAAATCCGCATCTCCATCCGTCTATCTCCTGCGGTTCACGACGGAAGCGCCTTTGCATCCGGACTGGGGGCGACCGGATATTCGGCCAGGTCGATGATCACATCGCAGGCAATCGCGGCAGCGGGCGGACCGATCAGCAGCATCGTGCAGTCCGTCAGGCGCCGCAAGTGACCCAGCAGAGCGGCCTGTTCCGGGTCCGACCACAGGCGGACGGCGTCGATCACCATCACGTCGGGACGCGACAGGGCGGCGCGGGTCAGGTCCAGCCGCAGCGCCTCGCTGTCCGAGGCCGTGCGCGCCGCCTCTCCGACCCGGCCCAGCAACCCGTCAAGCCGGGTCATCAGCGGCGCAAGGCCAAAGGTGCGGGCGGCCCGTTCGATGTCGCGGCGTCCGGGGCGCGGCTCGATGCCAAGGGTCAGCGTGCGGCGCAGACTGCCCTGGATCGCGATCGAGCGGTCGCCGACATGCAGGATGCGCGGCAGGGGGGCGGCTTGCCCGTCATAGAGCAGCGTCCCGTGCGGAGCATGATCCAGCCCGGCGATCAGCTGGCCAAGCAAGGATTTGCCGCTGCCCGGCGGTCCGGTGATCAAGGCCAGCGCGCCCGGAGGGATTTCGGCGTCGATCCGCCGCGGGCCAAGCGGCAGACCCACCAGGCGCAGCCCGACCGGATGGCCTTGCGGCACCACGTGGCGGCGCGCGCTGGGACGGGCCAGCAACTCAAGCGCCTTTTCGCGCGCCACACGCCAGGCGCAATACTGATCCCAGACCTCGGCGAATTCCCGCAGCGGGATGATCAGGATGCCCAAGACCGCCAGCCCTGCGGCCGTCTCTCCCGGTGCCACGCCCGCGCGCCCGGACACCCACAGCATGGCGGCCCCTGCAACCGCCGCTCCGGCCTGGGGCAGCATCCGCAGCAGGCCGACCCGGCTGATCCGAGCGACCGCGTTGCGGCGCAGCACGGCACCGTCGTCGTCCAGGGCCGCAAGCTCGCGGTCAGTGCGGTCCAGAAGGTCAAGGTCGGGGGCAATCGCGATCCGCTCCATCATCGCGATCGAGATACTGGCCCGCTGACCGCGCAGGCTGCGATGGCGGTCCTGCAAGCCGATGGCCAGGGCCAGCATGCCCAGAAGGGACAGCAGGATCGGCGGCGTCGCCACCGCCGCCAGCAGGGGGTTCAGCAGATACAGCACCAAGGCCGCAGCCGGCAGCACGACCAGGGCGGTCAGGATCCTTGAAACCCCGCGCCCGAACCAGCCCCGCGCTGCGGACAGATCGCCCACGAACCGCAGCGACAGCGAGCCCACCCGCCGCGCCGCCACCTCGCGCCGGTCCATCCCGGCCAGGTGATCGTAAAGCACATGGCGCAAGGACAGGGCATAGCTTTGCCCCAGGGCTTCCGACCGCTGACGCGACAGGACTTCGATCCCGGCGGCCGTCAGGCCCGCACCCACCAGAACGGCAAGATTGGCCAGCGTCGGGCTGCCATTTCCGTGCAACGCGGTGAAGGCATCGCGGGTGGCAAAGGCGCCCACCCCCAGAGCCAGCGCCTGAGCCACCCCCAATGCCGGGATCAGGACCGCATCCCCGATGCGGCCCCTTTCCAGCAACTTCGGCAGATGTGCCTGCGTGGGTCCCCCGCTCATGCCGCGGATTTGTCGCGCAGATGGCGCATCATCGGGGCCACATGCGCCTGGATCACCGCGCTGTCCCACAGGTCTTCGCGCGACAGGACCGGCAGGCCCGTCACCTCTTCCGCCTCGGCACGCGCCAGGGGCGAGCAGCTGACCATGCCCGAGATGGCGAAGGGGCTGAGCCCCAGCTTTTCCAGCACATGCACCCCGCCAAGCGCGGACAGCGCATCCGGGGCCGCGAACAGGATGCCGTCCAGCCGGTCGCGGATCGCTCCGGCCTGCAGGATCGCGCGGGTTTCCTGCTGGAACACTCCGTCCGCGATTTCCACCACGATCACCTCGGCCCCACCCGCCGCCGCCGTGGCGATCAGCGTCTCGAACCCGGCTTCGATGCGGGACATCGGCATCCGGTAGGTGGTCGCCATGCCGACATCGGTGAAATCCAGCACCGGCACACCGGCATCGGCGAAGGAGTTGTAGTCGCCGAAGGCACCGGTCCCGGTGGCCTTGATGCCGGCAGTGACAAAGCCGGCCCGCTTCAACCCATGCGCAAGGCTTGACGCCGCCGTGGTCTTGCCCGAGTTCATCGAGGCCCCGAACACCCCGATCACTGTCGCGGTATGGTTGGCCCGCAGCCGCGGCAGGGCGTAGGCTTCCACGTTCACCGGCTCACCCCCGGCATCGGTCAGCAATCCGATGGGGCGCACCACGGTCGCCGCCTTCATGAAGGCATGCGCCGCGTCGACCTGGCCCACCAGACCGCCCCCGGCAATCAGCTGCGCCAGCTGCCCGGTCCGCAGGCTGGCGCTGGCATGAAACTGGTCAGGCGCATAGCGGTCGCCCAGAGTCAGGACCACCAGGTCGCCGGGGTAGCAGGTCGAGACCCGGCGGTCAGCCAGCTGGATGTTCTTGTGCTGACCGATCTCGACGATCTCGCACAGGACAAGGTTGCCGGGGATCGCATGATCCAGGTCGGTCCGGATGCCGCGAATGTCGCCGCGCCGCACCCGCCGGGTGGTGAAGGCCCACTTGATGTCGCTGGCCGTAAGGGTTTCGAACTTGATCGTCAGGGTCATCTTGCTGCTCCGTGTCTGATTATGTCGTCCCGGAAGACATAACCGGACGAGTTGACGCCGGCCGCGGTCCAAGCGTTAAACAACCCTGAATTGCAGATGAACGGCAGATGAACTCGGGCAAGGCGACGGGTCCGTGCTGCCGAAGGCCGGAACGGGCAAGGCCGGTCGGGAGATGACACCTTCACCGCTTGACCATGCCTGTCGCTGCCGCCACCTTGGCCGCCCCGACCTGTCAGCCCCGCCCCGTCAGCCTGAATGGAAGCCTTCGCCATGTCCGACCGTTTTGCCAGATACCCCAGCCTTGCCGAAAAGGTCGTCTACGTCACCGGCGGCGCCTCGGGCATCGGCGCCGAGATCGTCACCGCCTTTGCCGAGCAGGGCGCAAAGGTCGGCTTCGTCGATCTGGACGCCGAGGGAAGTGCTGCGCTGTGTGCGGCGCATCCGAACGTCACGCACGAGGTCTGCGATCTGCGCGACATCGCAAGCCTGCGCGCCGCCTTCGCCGCGCTGAAATCCCGGATCGGTCCGGCAGACGTGCTGGTGAACAACGCCGCCCGCGACGATCGGCATGCCTGGACCGAAGTCACGCCGGAATACTGGGACGAGCGGATGGACACCAACCTGCGGCATCAGTTCTTCGCCATGCAGGCGGTGGCACCCGACATGATCGGACGCGGCGGCGGGTCGATCATCAACATGGGGTCGAACAGCTGGTTCGAGGCCGGGGGCGGCTTTCCCGCCTATGCCACCGCCAAGGCCGCCGTGCACGGCCTGACCCGCACGATGGCGCGGGACCTGGGCAAGCACCGCATCCGCGTCAATGCGGTCGTGCCCGGCTGGATCATGACCGAGCGGCAGAAGACCCTCTGGGCCAAACCAGAGGCCCTGGCGGCGCATCAGGCGCGGCAATGCCTGCCGGATCTGATCGACCCGGTCTACGTCGCGCGGATGGTCCTGTTCCTGGCCTCGGACGATGCGGCGATGTGCACGGCCAGCAGCTACATGGTCGAAGCGGGGTCGATCTGATCGGCACCGGCCCCTCGACCGGCGGCCAGGTTCAGGCCGCCCCGACCGAGACCGTCGCCCTTTCCCCGCCCAAAGCCGCAAAGGCGCGCTGACGGCAGGTGAAGACCAGGATCTGCTGGTCCTTCGAGGTCCGGTGCAGCGCGTCGAACATCGCCTCGATCCGGTCGTCGTCGGAATGCACCAGCGCATCGTCCAGGATCACCGGCAGCGGGCGACCGGCTGCCGCGAAGAGCCGGGCGAAGGCAAGGCGGGTCAGGATCGCGAGTTGCTCGCGCGTGCCGCCGGACAGGATGTCCAGCGGCTCGTCCTGGCCGTTGCGCGTCAGGGTGATGGGCAAGAGCGTGGTGTCGTCGATCACCAGCTGCGCGCCGGGGTGAAGAATGTGCAGCAGAGGCTGCAACTCGCGCAGGACCGGAGCAAAATAGGCGTCGCGGGCCTGGGTCCGGGCCTCCTCCAGCGCCCGGCGCAGGCGCGTCAGGGACCGGACCTCGGCCTCGTAGCGGGCGGCGCGGGCCTCGGCCTCGACCCGTTCTTCGGCCAGCGCGGAAAGCTGCTCTTCCAGGCCCTCGTCAGCCAAGGCGGTGATGGTGGCATTCAGACCGGCAAGGTCCTCGCGCGCGGTTGCGATGTCGCGCAGGGCCTGGTCAAAGGCGCCTTTCGCGCGCGACAGCCGGGCCTCGGTGGTGGCAAGATCGACGGCCGCGGCGCGCAGGCCCGCAAGCGCGGCTTCGGCTGTCCTGCGGGTCGCGGCAAGCCTCGGCACGGTTTCCTGCAGCGCGGCCATGCGGTGGCCAAGCGCGGAAGGGTCCCCGGCCTCGGACCGGGCAGCCGCATGCCCACGTTCGGCCGAGGCGCGGTTGGCTTCGGCGACGGCGCGCGCCTGGTTCGCCTGGACCACAAGCTCGTGCGCCGCGCGCAAGGTGGCGGATGCGGCAGCTTCGGCGGTGACGGCTGCGGCCAGAGCCGGGGTCAGAGCCTCGGGGTCATCGCCCGCTTCATCCCCTGCCACCGCCGCCGCGTCGGCAACGGCACGGGCCAGGGCCACCCGCAAGGCGTCAGGGCCATCCGGGGCTATTGCCGCCAGCAGGGCGGTTGCCTGCGCGATCCCGGCGTCCAGCGCGCGGGCCTGGGCCAGCAGGGCGCGGGCGTCGGCCAGGCTTTCCACCCCGCAGGCGGAGAGTGCGGCATCCAGCCGCTTCCGCGCCACCAGAATCTCGGCCGAGGCGTCGGAAAGTCGGGCAGTGCCGGGGTCGATCCGCAAGGTGCCGAACCCCGGCAGGACCAGGTCCGCCGCCGCCAGCAGCGGCTGGGGTCCGGGCGGCAAGGGACGGCCTGCCAGAACCGCCTGCGCCGTGCCTTCGGGCCGGGCCTCGATGGTGACGGCCTGGGCCTCGGCCCGGGCCCGAGCAAGGTCCAGCGCCGCCTGCGCCTTTTCGGCCGCCGCCACGGCGTCAGACGTTGCCACGATGCGCCCGCGCCCGGCCTGGGCGCGGTCAAGATCGGCCTGCACCTTCCCCGCCTGATCCAGACGCCGCCGCAGGTCCTCGGCCTGACGTTGGGCCACTCTGGCAGCCCGCGCGCGGGTCGCGCGATCCAGGCGCAGGCGCAGGTCGCGGGCCGTCGCCACCGCCTCGGCCTGCGCGGCGGCAGCAAGGCGTTCACTCTGGCCCAAGTCCTCGGCACGCCTGCGGGAGGCGATCGCGTCGTCTTCGGCCAGGCGCAGGGCCTGTTCCGCCTGGGTCAACCTTGCGGTCAAGGTCGCAAGTTGTGCAATCTCGGTCTCGGCCCGTTCTGCGTCCAGGCGCGCCAGACGCAGGTCGGCCTCGGCCTGCGCGATCCGCGCCTGATGTGCCAGCGCATCGCGGTGCGCGACCTCGGCCCGCTCGAGCGTCTGGCGCCGCTCCTCGACTGCTGTCGGGTCGGTCAGACGGGCAAGCGCGCGCTGCAGCTCGGACCGGCGCGCCAGATCGCCGGACAGGCGGTCGGCGCGGGGCGCCAAGTCGGCCTCGCGCGCAGCCAGAGCCTCGACCTGATCCAGCGCCCGCTTCCATTCGCCATTGGCCTTGGGCCGCCCGCTGTCCGTCGCCAGAGCCGCCAGAGCAGCCGTCACCCTGTCGACGACAAGGTCCATCCGCCGCCCGCCGGTCATCATGTCGATTTCCCCGGCGACCGAGGACAGCAGGTCGCGCCGGGTTGCCAGCCCGCGCTCACGCTCGCGCCTGTCGTCGGTCGCGGTGCCTTCAGGCTCCATCCCGACCAGCCCCTGCCGCACCCACAAGAGACCCGAGGGGCCACCAAGGCCGGCCCCCATGATCCGGTCGATCCAGGCTTCCGCCTCGTCCGCCTGCGCGATCAGGCGACCCGAAGCGTCCAGCACTTGCGCCTGGGGCCGCTGCAGCCAGCGCTTGGCGATGCGGAAGCGGCCTTGCGGCAGGTCGACCTCGACGGCCACTTCCGGCGCACCGCCCGCGTGGGGTTGCAGCGCCTTGATGATGGCGTTCCGGCTGCCGTGGCGTTCGAAGAAGACCGCGTGCAGGGCGTCGAAGAAGGTGGATTTCCCGAACTCGTTGGGCTGGCACAGGACGGTGATGCCGTCGCCGATTCCGGACAGACGCGCGCTGCGCCCGGCGAAGCGGCGGATATTGGTCAGCTCGATCGCCCGCAGCTTCATGGCCGGACCTCTTGCGCAAAGGCATAAAGCCGGGCCAGCGCGGATGAGGCCGTCTGCCGGTCGGCCTGCGACAGGCTTGTGTCCCCGGCTTCGGCCAGCAGCGTCTCGGCCGCCTGACGCAAGGCCCCGGCGCGGTCGATCTGGTCCAGGTCTTCCGGCAGAGCCTCGACCGCAAGGGCGGTCAGGTCGGCAGAGAACCAGCCGAAGTCCGGCGCGCGATGCGCAAGATCGGCTTCCACAGCGGCCCGCTTGGCCAGGGGCAGGCGTCCCCTCAGGGTCAGGCGGACCAGATGGTCGCGCGCGCCCGTCCCGGGCAGCAAGGCGGCAATCCGGGCGATGGGATCTTCGCCCGGAAGCACCTCGGCCTGTGGCCGAAGCCAGCGAAACGCGGCCACAGTGATCGGGGCAACCTGCGGCAGCGGACCGTCCAGCGTCACCAGCAGCGCCGCACCCTGGGCGTCGTGCTTGAACGCATCCGGTTCCGGTGTGCCGGAATACCAGGTCGTCGGGCTGACCTGCAACTGCCCGTGCCAATCGCCAAGCGCCAGGTAATCCAGGCCCGACCGTTGCGCCCGGTCCGGCGGGATGATCCCCGTCGCCCCTTCCTCGCCCGAGAAATCGGTGATCGCCCCGTGGCCAAGGCCGATGCGACGCGCCCCGGCAGGTGTGGCGGCCGACATCGCCTCGGTCAGGTCACGGCCCGGCCGGCGCTGCGTGCACGGGGCGGGCAGCAGATGGACACCGGGTGCAAGCTCTACCGGCGCGTCCGAGGTCAGCGTGCGCAGGTTCGCCGGGCCGTCGGCCGCGATCCGCCGCCAAAGCTCGGTCGCGGCCAGGCTGTCGTGGTTGCCGGGCAGCAGCACCCAGCTCAGGTCCGACGCCTCGCGCATTGCGGCGAGCGCCTGCCGCAAGGTGTCCGGGGCAGGGGTCTCGGCGTCGAAGGTGTCGCCTGCCAGAAGGATGGTCGCGGTCCCGCCCGTGCGCGCGGCCGCCGCCAGCCGCGCGATCGCCCCGTGCCGAGCTTCGCGCAGGCGGTGGCGGATGCCCTCGGGGAAGTTTCCGAAAGCACGGCCAAGGTGCAGGTCCGACGAGTGCAGAAACCGAAATGCTGTCATGCGCTTACTTGCCCTGATGCGGGCGGTTCGGGCAATGCCGAACTTGACGCGATTGGCGGCATGTCGCGCCCGGACGCAAGAACGCGCCATCTTCCGGTGTCCGAAGCCGCGCTGAGCTGCCGCCTGGTGCCCAGCCCGCACCGACGACGGCGCAGCGTGGCATGGCTTCACCTTGAACAGACGAAGGAGACCCGAGGGACGCCCATCAGGCCGCCAGATGGGCCGGTTTCTTGCCCAGGATGATCATGCCCAGGATGTCGTCGTCGGTGACTTCATCGACGTTCACCGTGCCGACAA
>PNNE01000007.1 GCA_013824055.1 Rhodobacter sp.
CCTGGCTGAACGGCCACCAGGGCCACTTCATCATGCCCGCAGGCTTTCAATCCAGCCGTGACATCACCCATTACGCCCAGGTCTTCCGGCTGGCCGACGCCGCGGGCTTGCTTTCGCGCCCCGATCTGGCAGAAGCGCGGATGAAGACGCTGCTCACGCTCCACGGGATCGACCAGGACTGATGGACAAACGGCCGACGATCATCGACGTGGCCACGCTGGCGGGCGTCTCCAAGTCGACCGTCAGCCTGGTCCTGCAGCAAAGCCCGCTGGTGAAACAGGAAACCCGCGACGACGTCCGCCGCGCGATGACCCAGCTCGGCTATGTCTACAATCGCGCCGCCGCCAACCTGCGCTCGGCCAATGCCGGGCTGATCGGGGTGGTCATCAACGACCTGAGAAACCCGTTCTTCACCGAATTCGCCACCTCGCTGCAGATGGCCCTGTCGGCCCGGGGCTATGCTGCGGTCCTTGCCAACACCGACGAAGACCCCGCCCTGCAGGCCCAGGTCGTCGGCGCCATGCTGGAGCACGGGGTCTCGGCCCTGATCGTCTCTCCGGCCTACGGCGACGAGGCCGCCTTCGACGCCATTGCCCGGGCCAATGTCCCGGCACTTCAGGTCCTGCGGCAGGTCGTGTCCACCGACCGCTTCCCCTTTGCGGCGCCCGACTACCCGACCGGATCACGCCTCGCCACCGAACACCTCCTCGCCCAGGGCGCCGGGCACATCGCCTTCGTCGGCGGGCTGGAAGGCCGCGCCGTCACGCAACTGCGGATGTCCGGCTACCTTGCCACCCTTGCCGCAAACGGCCTTACCCCGCTCCATCTTCCCGGCCGCCCCGGTCGCGCCTTCGGCCGCGAGGTCGCGCGCCGCCTTGCGCAGGACCACCCCTCCGTCGATGCCGTCCTGTGCTTCAACGACCTGACTGCGCTTGGTCTGCTGACCGGCTGCACCGAGCTTGGCTGCGCCGAGCTTGGCCGCCCCCTCGGCCCATCGCTCAAGATCGTCGGCTTCGACGACATCGAGGACTGTGCCCAGGTCTATCCGGCGCTCTCTTCGGTGCGCTGCGACATCGCCGGGTTCGGGCGGAAGATGGCGGAAACCGTGCTGGCCTGGCTGGAAAACAACCATCGCCCGCCGCCGGTCACCGTCACACCCGTCACATTGATCCCCCGCGCGTCGAGCCTTCGATGATCCCAAGGTCGGAAATTTCGGACCCCGCCCGGTTCCTTCGCAGCCTCTTCGACCGCGCGGTCGAGGTCGCCGACCCGATGCGGTCGCTTGCCGGGTTCCTGCCGGAAAAGCCCGGGGGACGCGTGCTTGTCATCGGCGCGGGCAAAGCCTCGGCCCGCATGGCCGAAGCGGTCGAGGCCGCCTGGGGTCCCTGCGACGGGCTTGTGATCACCCGCTACGGCTACGGCCGCCCCTGCAAGGGCATCGAGATCGCCTGTGCCGCCCATCCGGTTCCCGACCAGGCCGGGGTCGACGCGACCCAGCGCATGCTGCGGCTTCTGGAGGGATTGACCGGGGACGACTTCGTCCTTGCCCTCATCTCTGGCGGGGCCTCGGCCCTGCTCTGCGCCCCCGCCCAAGGCATGACGCTGGCCGAAAAGCAGCAGGTCAACGCAGCCCTTCTCGCCTCCGGCGCGCCTATCGTGGCGATGAACACGGTCAGAAAGCATCTGTCCCGCGTCAAAGGCGGCCAGCTTTCGGCCGCCTCCTACCCGGCCAGACTCCTCGCGCTGATGATCTCGGACGTGCCCGGCGACGATCCGGCCTTCATCGGCTCCGGTCCCACCGTGGGCGACGCCACCACCCCGGGCGACGCCCGCGCGATCCTGGACAGCTGGTCCATCCCGGTCCCCGCTTCGGCCCGCGCGGCCCTTGCGCGATCGGGCGTCGTGCCACCCGGCGACCCGCGCCTGTCGCGCACCCGGAACGTGATCTACGCCGCCCCCGCCCAGTCGCTCGCCGCCGCCGCCGATCTGGCCGCGCCGCTGGCCGATGTCCGCACGCTTGGCGACCGGATCGAGGGGGAAGCGCGCGAGGTCGCCCGCGACCAGGCCGCGATGGCCAGGGACATCGCTTCACGCCTGAAACCGGGCGACCGCCCGGTCCTTCTCCTCTCGGGGGGCGAGCTGACCGTGACCCGCACTGGCGACGGGGTGGGTGGCCCCAATGCCGAGTTCTGCCTGGCGCTTGCCCTCGCCCTCGATGGCCACAGCCAGATCCACGCCCTTGCCTGCGACACCGATGGCGTCGATGGCGCGGCCGAGGTTGCGGGGGCACTGGTCTCGCCCCGGACGCTGCGCACCCCCGGCGCGGCCGAGGCGCTGGCCCGCAACGATGCCCACACCTGGTTCGCCAAGGCCGGCTCGCAGGTCGTCACCGGCCCGACCCTGACCAATGTCAACGACTTCCGGGCGATCCTGATCCTGCCGCCGGGATGACGGAAGACCCGCGCTGGCAGGGGCGTGACAAGGACCCGACAAGGCCCCGACGTCCAAAGTCAAGTGCTTGATCCGCAGAGATGTTCAGAGGTTGCCCGCTCTGGGCGCCTGCGGTGCCGCCTGGCCCCTGGGCGGCTCTTTCGACGCCCGGACCCGTTCGGGCGGCAAGGTGATCCGCACTGCCAGCCCCCCCAGCGTCGCGCTGTCTTCCAGCGCCAGCGTGGCCCCATAGGCCTGCAGCAGGTCGTTTGCGATGGCCAGCCCCAGCCCGGTCCCCGGCTTCGAGGTGTCCAGTCGCGCGCCGGGACGCATCGCCTCGGCCCGGTCGGCCTCGGGGATGCCCGGCCCGTCATCCTCGATCAGCACCTCGATGCCCTGCGGCTGCTTGCGGACCGTCAGGGCCATTCTTGACCGGCACCACTTCAGCGCGTTGTCCAGGAGGTTGCCCAGAACTTCCTCGACGTCCTGCGCATCCATGCGGATCGTCAGGCCCGGTTCGCAGGCGATGCGGAAGGCCTTGCCCTCGCGTTCGGCCAGCATGCCGAACATCCGGGCGAACCGGCCGACCGAATGGCTGAGGTCGGTCCGCGTCTGCGTCGCCTCGCCCGAATTCGCCGTCCGCAGCCGTGCCAGCGACCGGCCCAGCTGCGCATCCACCCGGTCCAGCGCCTCCAGCGCCTTGTCCAGGTCATGCGTGCCCTCGGCCAGCACCGACAATTCGTTGCGCAGGATCGCGCTGGGTGTCTTCAGCGCATGGGCCAGGTCCGCCGCCTGCCGCCGTGACCGGCTGATGATCTCGCGGTTGCGGGCCAGAAGGCCGTTGATGTCGGCGACCAGCGGGGCGACCTCCTCGGGGTAATCGGCCTCGCTCAGGTCTTCGTCCCGGTCCCAGCGATGGGCCACGTCGCGGCGCAGCCGGTCCAGCGGGCGCATGATCGAGGCGGTCTGCACCAGGACGCTGGCCAGGCCGATCACCGCCACCAGCGCAAAGGCCGCCAGAAGGCTCCGCCGCGTCTCCAGCCGTTCGGCGTTCAGTTCGGCCAGCGTCTCGGCCACGGCGACCGTCCAGGTGCTGCCATCCTCCAGCGTGATCAGCTGCTGGGCCAGGCGAACCTCTTCGACTTCGGGGTTGGCGACAGACAGGATGTTCAACGTCGAGCTCGCCTCCGCCGGACCCGGCAATGTCGCGTCCAGCAGCGATGACGAGGTGAAGAGCTGCCCGTCCGGCCCCGTGACCTGCCAGTAGCGACCGGAAAACGGCGTCTGATAGTCCGGGTCGAACAGCAGTTCGCCCAGCAGGGCAGGGTCCTCGGATACCGAGTTCAGCGCGACGACGATCTGCGTGTGGCGATCCAGCAGCGCCCGGTCAAAGCGTTGCAGGACGCGCTGGTTCAGGAAGGAATACAGAAGCAGGGTGCCGACGCTCAGCGAGACCAGCGCCGCAATGCCGCCGCTGATCCACGCCCGTTTGCGCAAGGACAGCATCAGGGGCCGTCGATCATGTATCCGCGGCCGCGCATGGTCTGGATCAGCTCGGGGCCCAGTTTCTTGCGCAGTCGGTTGATGAACACCGCGATGGTGTTGGAATCGCGGTCGCCGTCATATTCGTAGATATGCTCGGACAGCTCGGTGCGCGAAATCAGCCGACCTGCGTTGTGGATCAGATAGGTCAGCACTGCGACCTCCTGCGATGTCAGGTCCACCGGAACGCCATGCACCGTCGCCCGCCCGTGCCGGGTGTCGAACACCACGCCGTCGCGTTCGAACAGCGGATTGGTCCGCCCCGAGCTGCGCCGCAGCGCCGCGCGGACCCGGGCCGCCAGCTCTGGCAGATGGAACGGCTTGGTCAGGTAGTCGTCCGCGCCGGCATCCAGGCCATCGACCCGGTCGGACCAGCCATCCCGCGCCGTAAGGATCAGGACCGGGGTCGTGATCCCGTTGCCGCGCCATTCCTTCAGGATCGAGATCCCGTCCCGGATCGGCAGGCCGATGTCGAGGATGATCATGTCATAGGGTTCGGTGGATCCCAGAAAGCTGGCCTCCTGGCCATCGTGGACAACATCGACGATGCGCCCCTCGGCCGTGAGGAGGCGCTTGATCTGGTCGCAGAGGACCACTTCGTCTTCAGCCAGCAGAATTCTCATGGATCACGGATTACAGGCGAATCTGGCAACAATTAAGGCGGCGATCAGTTATTGCCGCCACCGTTGCCGCCACCGTTGCCGCCACCGTTGCCACCACCGCCGCCGCCACCACCGCCGCCGCCGCCGCCACCGCCGCCACCGCCGCCGCCACCACCGCCGCCACTATTGCCACCGCTGTTGCCACCACTGTTGCCACCGCCACTGTTGCCGCCGCCGCCGCCATTCGAACCCGCGTTCTTGGCCTTGTCGGACCTGCCCTTGGCGGCCTTGTCCTTGCCACCCTCGGCCGCAGCCGCGAGGTCGCGACCCAGGGCGGAATTCCTGCCGACCTGCTCGCCCGTGCGGGCATTTATGATGACGCTGATGACGGACCCGTTCGGCTTTTTCAGGACGATCCTGTAGAACACATCCTCGACCGCGAAGGCCCGCGCCTCGATCGGCTCGCCTCCGGTGGATTTCGCGACCGAGTCGATCACCCGCTTGAGGCTGATCAGGTCCCCGGACCGCGCGGCCTGGCGCAGTTCTGCCGCGTCCAGCTCGCGCACCGTGGCCGCAAGGCTGGGGCTTGCCAGCGCAAGCAAAGACGCAAGGACTATGGTGCGGGCCAGTGTCATGAGCCTGATCTAGCAGATTCGACGTGAACTGAAAATGAATGGCTGGTTCTTTCCGAGTTAAACGCCCGTGGTGTCTAGTGTTTGCATGGACCTGCGACTCGGGTTCGGCCCGGTCGATTCTGCCCAGCAGGTCGCACCCTTTGACCAGAGGTAAAAGATGAAGAAGACGTCCCTGCAATTCCTGAAGGCCTGCTCGCTTTCGGTGGCTCTTCTGGGGTCGGTCGCCATCGTCGCGGCGGTCTCCATGCCCGAGATGGCTTTCGCCAAGTCCGGCAATGACAACGGCGGCGGAAACGGCGGCGGCAATGGCGGCGGCGGCAATGGCGGCGGCGGCAACGGAAACTCCGACAAGGCGGGCGGCAACGGCAAGGCCGACAAGGCAGACCGGGGCAACAAGGCAGACAAGGGCAACAAGGCAGACAAGGGCAACAAGGCCGACACGAAGAAGTCTGGCGAGGGCGCCAAGTCGAAGGCCAAGGCAAAGCCGAAGAAGAAGGACCTTGCCGAGGAACTGGGCGTCCATCCGTCCGAACTGGGCGCGCTGAACGCTGCTCGTGCCAACGAGAACGCGCTGAAGAACGCCTCGCCGAATTCGCGCGTCGGCCGGATCGCCGCCTACCGCGATGCCGTCCTGGCCGGTGAGGCCCTGGCCGAGGACCTCGCGCTGAAGGAAGCCGAGCTTGCTGCACTGGACGAGCCCACGCGCGGGGCGGACCTGATCAAGACCGATCTCGACCTCGCGGTCGAGGAAGCGGACACCGCAGCGGGCATCGTGACGGATCTGGAAACCCAGCTTGCGAACCCCGATCTGACCGACGCAGAGATCGCCACACTTGAGGCCGATCTTCTTGCCGCTCGCGGCACCTTGACCGAGGCCGAAGCGGCGGAAGCAGCGCTTCAGGCCGAATATGACAATGCCGTCGCCTACGAGACGGTGGACGCCGAAATCGCCGACCTGACCCAGAAGATCGAAGACCAGCCCGAGCTGGAGCGGTCGCTGCTGGAAGCTGCGGCGAACAAGGAAGTGACCGACGAGGTCGAGGCTGCGGTCAAGAAGCTGCTCGGCCTCTGATCCCGCCATACAGACTGCAAACGGCCGGCGTCACGCCGGCCGTCGATGCATTTCGGAACCTGGCTTGAGCGATCGCCGGCCTTGAGTTGGGCATTCCAGCATGAACAAAGGCCACCCGGAACCCGGGCGGCCTTCGCATTGCAACGCAGAACAGGATGCCTCAGGCGACGAAAGCCCGAGACGCAATCCGGTCAAGGACGGCGACGACCTCCTCGACCGGCGGGAACCGCTTCAGATCTGCGGGGAACATGTTGCCCGAGGATTTCTGGCGTTTCTGAAGCGGCTGGCCTTCAAGGGCCCGCAGGTCGGCAGTCAGGTACAGGCGATTATCCTCGGTCGACGAACGCAGCATGACTTCCCCCAACAGAGACTCGGGTCGTTCGCTCTTGCCGGCGGATTGCGACTCATCTTGGACTCAGCTTGCCAAATCCATGTTTAATGTGTCGCGAACCTGGTGTTCATCTTGGGTTCATCTTCATCCAGCCCGCATTCCGCCACACGGATGCCCGAATCCCGCTTTCCCCTTGTCTGGCTTGCGGCATCAGGGCAAAGACCCGGAATGCAACTGGACCGCCCCCACCGCCTCTCTGTCGCGCCGATGATGGACTGGACTGACCGTCACTGCCGCGTCTTCCACCGGCAGATGACCCGGCGGGCGATGCTGTATACCGAGATGGTCACTGCCCCCGCCATCGTCCACGGCGCAAGGCCACGGCTCCTGGACTACTCTGCGGTCGAACACCCGGTCGCGCTGCAGCTTGGCGGGTCGGACCCGCGCGAGTTGGCCGAAGCGGTGCGGATTGCCAATGGCTGGGCCTATGACGAGGTGAACCTGAACTGCGGCTGCCCGTCGGACCGCGTGCAATCCGGCTGTTTCGGCGCCGTGCTGATGGAACGGCCAGGCCTTGTCGCCGACTGCGTTCGCGCCATGCAGGCCGAGACCGACGCCCCCGTCACCGTCAAATGCCGGATCGGCGTCGATGACCAGGACCCCGAAACCGTCCTGCCGCATTTCATCGAGACTTTGGCCGGGGCAGGGGTCCGCCACGTCATCATCCACGCCCGCAAGGCCTGGCTTCAGGGCCTGTCCCCCAAGGAAAACCGCGAGATCCCGCCCCTGGACCACGCTCTTGTCCTGCGGATGAAGCAGCGGTTCCCCGACCTGACGATCTGCATCAACGGCGGCATCACGACGCTGGACCAGGCAAGAAGCCTCCTCGATCAGGGCCTTGACGGCGTGATGATCGGGCGCGCGGCCTACCACGATCCGGCCTCGGTCCTGATCGGGGCCGATGCGCTTTGGGGCGACGCCCTTGCGCCGGACGCACTCGCCGTCGTCGACGCCATGCGCCCCTACATCGCCGCTCACCTGGCCGCGGGCGGCCGCCTGCACCAGATCACCCGCCACATGCTGGGCCTGTTCACGGGCAAGCCCGGTGCCAGGGGCTGGCGCCGGGTTCTGTCAGAGAACGCCTCACGCACAGGTGCGGGGCTTGAGGTGATCGACCGCGCCCTGGCCGAGCTTCAGGCCAGCGCCGCCGCCTGACGCGACCGGACCAGCCGCGACAGGGCCAGCACCAGCACGCCGCACAAGGCAATCGCCCCCAGCATCGGCACGGCCGTCCCGTCGAAGAACGGCCCCACCGCCACGATCATCAGCCCGCCGGCCAGCATCTGCAGCGTGCCGCCCAGGGACGAGGCAAGCCCCGCGATGTCGCCATGTTCGTCCAGCGCCATCACCATCGCCGTCGGGATGATGAGGCCGAGGCAGGCGTTGGCGAGGAACAGCCCGACCATGCACAGCCACAGGCTGACAAACCCCGCCAGCGCCAGAGCGAACAGGGCCACCGTAAAGACCGCGAACCCGGCCGAGGCCCAGGCCATCACCTTTGGCGCGCCAAAGCGCAATCCCAGCGGGCCGGCGACCTGCGAGGCTCCGAAGAAGCCGATCGCGTTGACCGCAAAGGCCAGCGAGAACCCGGTGGGCGACAGGCCGAAGGTCCCGGTGTAGACGAAGCTCGCGCTGGCGATGAAGACGAAGAAGCTTGCCATGCCGAACCCGCCCAGGAAGGTCAGCCCCATGAACAGGGGATCGGTGAACAAGACCCGCGCGCCCCGGCGCATCGCGGCCAGGTTGAAGGGCTGGCGGTCCTTCGCGTGCAGCGTCTCGGGCTGGAACAGCGCCAGGATCGTCAGGCTCGCCACCGCCGCCACCACCAGCGCGCCGAAGATCCAGCGCCAGTCGGCAACCGCCATCAGCCCTGATCCCGCCAGGGGTGCCAGCATCGGCGAGACCGAGATCACCATCATCACCGCCGCCATCAACCGCGTGGCCGCATGCCCGGTGTAAAGATCGCGGATGATCGCGCGGGGCACCACCATCAGCGCGGCCCCGCCCAGCCCCTGGATCGCCCGGCCGACCAGCAACCACTCCACCGTCGGCGCAAAGGTGCAGACCAGCGAGCCAAGGATGAAGACGGCAATCCCGGCATAAAGCGGCGGCTTGCGGCCGGAACGGTCGGCCCAGGGGCCATAGATCAGCTGCGCCAGGCCAAAGGCGATGAAATAGGCGACGATGGTGCCCTGCATCCCCTGAACCGTCGTGCCAAGCGCCGCACCGATCTGCGGCATGGCGGGCAGATACATGTCGATGGCGAAAGGCCCGATCGACGACAACAAGCCCAGCACCAGTGCCGGGCGCAGAATACGGTCAGACATGCGGAAACCTGCTGAAAGTCGTTTTCGGTTACGGGGGGCAAGCCCCGACTCGACCGTCGGGCGGGTTGCATACCATTCGGTATCCGCTTCCGCCAGCCCCTTTCACCACTGGCCTCGGGTTGGCCTCCGGGCTATGTCCAATGGCCGAAGCCCGAAGGTGCCCCATGCCCGAACTTGCCGATCTCTTGCCGATGCTCGCCGTGCTGCTGGTGATCGGAGCCTTCGCCGGCGTGGTCGGCGGTCTGCTCGGCGTTGGTGGCGGGATCGTGCTGGTCCCGGCCTTCTTCTACGCCTTCGGCCACCTGGGCTATGGCGGCGACCAGCTGATGCAGGTCTGCGTCGCGACCTCGATGGCGACCATCGTGATCACCTCGCTGCGGTCGGTTTCGGCGCACAACAGGAAGGGCGCGGTTGACTGGGAGGTGCTGAAGACCTGGGGCCCGGCCCTGGTGATCGCTGCCGCCCTGGGCACCTTCGTGGCCGGCACCGTGTCGTCGGTGACCCTGCAGGCGGTCTTCGGCGTGCTTGCGGGCCTGGCCGGCCTCTGGATGGCGTTTGGCCGGGACACCTGGCGGCTGGGCGACGCGATGCCCGGCCAGCCTGTGCGCAGCCTTCTGGCCGGGGCGGTCGGCTTCTTCTCGGCGATGATGGGCATCGGTGGCGGCACCTTCGGCGTGCCCCTGATGACGCTATTCGGCCTGCCGATCCACCGCGCCGTTGCCACCGCTTCGGGCTTTGGCGTCCTGATCGCCGTGCCCTCGGTCCTGGGCTTCCTGCTGCTTGCCGTCGCGGATGCGCCGCCCTACAGCGTCGGCGCCGTCAACCTGCCGGCCTTCCTTGTCGTCATCGGCACCACGCTTCTGACCACCCCGCTGGGGGTGCGCCTTGCCCACGCGATGAACCCCAGGCCCCTGAAGCGCGCCTTCGCCGTGTTCCTGACCCTGGTCGCGCTGAACATGCTGCGCAAGGTCCTGGGATGGTAGGGGCGGGATGGCAGAGGATCGGCCCGCACCCGGCCATCGGCGCCTGGGCCGCTGCCGCCCGCGCTGCCGCGCTGAAGGTTCTGTCCACCAGCGCCGCAGCCTGGCGCTGCGGCGGCACCTGGTTTGTCGGGGTGGATGCCCTGCCGAACACCCCGGACGGGGCGATCAACGGCGCGCCCTTTCCGTGGACGGCCCTGCCGCTGCAACCCGAACCGCTGCATCAGGCCCAGCTTTCGGTCATCCGCCCCGGCTACCCGAAACCCTCACCCGAGGATTCCGCCGCCGCCTTCGCCTACCGCCGCGACCGCGACGCGGCCCACCTTGACGGCCTGCTTCCCATCGGACCCGACAAGCGCCGCATGGTCAAGGAACCCCATGCCTGGATTCTCGGCCTGCCGCTGAACGACACGCCTGCATCGCCCCTGACCGTCTGGGAGGGCAGCCACGAAATCCTCCGTGCGGCACTCCTCGACGCGCTGGACCCGCATCCAGCCGAAACCTGGGGCGACATCGACATCACCACGGCCTACCAGGCCGCGAGGAAGACGGTCTTCGCAACCTGCCGCCGCATCGAGCTTGCCGCCCGACCGGGCGAGGCGACGCTGCTCCACCGGCTGACCCTGCACGGCGTTGCAGCCTGGAAACCTGGCGACAGCGCCCCGGCCGAAGGCCGGATGATCGCCTACCTCCGCCCGCAACTGGCATCGGTCGCAGCCTGGCTCAGGCTGCCCTGATTTTCTGTCCGCAAGTATCCTCTGGGGGTCCGGGGGGCGAAGCGCCCCCGGCGGAAGACAAGCGGGCGCAAGTCCCGCGCCGGCGCCCTCGGGACTCTGCGCCGCAAGGCGCTCCGCTCAGCTAGCGCTCCAGCCGGGCCAGGCGCCCGCCGCGGCGCTTCTGCAGCCGGGGCGCGCGCTCGGGCAGTTCGGCCATGACCGACGCCCGTTCGTCATGCGTCATCCGCGACCAGCCGGAAATCTCGTCGATCGACCGCAGGCAGCCGACGCAGATCCGCTCGACGGGGTGGACGACGCACAGCTTCACGCAAGGGCTGGCGATTTCGTCGCGCTTCCAGACATCGTCCTTCAAAGCCCACTCCGCCCCATATGCGCCATCCGGTCCAGCGCGCCTTGCAGGATATAGCCCGCAGCCACCTGGTCGATCACCTCTTTCCGACGCTTTCGCGACGTATCCGCCTCCAGGAGTGCCCTTTCTGCCGCAACCGTCGACAACCGCTCGTCCCAATAGCAGATCGGCAGCGGCGTCAGCTTCTCAAGGTTCCGCGCAAAGGCCTGCGTCGCCTGCACCCGCGGCCCGACGGTCCCGTCCATGTTCAGCGGCAGTCCCAGCACGATTCCCGCCGCCCCGCGAGCGCCCAAAAGCGCAAGCAGCCTGGCCGCGTCCAGCGTGAACTTCTCGCGCCGGATCACCTCGACCGGGGTCGCCACCTGCCGCCGCAGGTCGGACAGCGCCACGCCGATGGTCTTGTCGCCCAGGTCCAGCCCGGCGATGGCGCGGTTCGGGGGCAGGGCGGCCAGGAACTCCTCGACCGATCCGCAGATCACGGAGTCAGCCCCGTCTCCACCGCGGCAAGCCGCAGGAAAGACAGCTCGGACGGACGTCCCCGGAACCGCTCTTTCGCCTCGTCATAGATCTGCTGCGCTTCCGGCAAGCGTTCCAGGATCGCCAGGGATCGGATCAGCCGGTTCCAGTCCTCGACATCACCGCCTTCGGTCGCCAGGCGGTCCGAGAGCTGCGCCACCATGCCCTCGACCATGGCCTGCCGCTCTTGCGGCGTCATCTCGGCCGCTGCGGCCACGTCGCCCGCGGTCGGCCCCGACCCGGTGCCCGCAGGCAGGGCGTAGCTCACCCCGGCCAGCTCGGCGACCTCGCCGATCCGCTCGCGGATCGAGGCGGTCCAGGGCGCCGCCGGATCGCCGCCTTCGGCCAGCGGACGCCAGAACTGGAAGGCCTTGTCGTAACGGCCGCCCTGCAGGAACATCTCTCCCACAAGATAGCGCGCAAGGTCGTTGTCCATATCCTTCCGAAGGCTCAGCCTGAGGTGCTCTTCCGCCTCTGGAGAGACATATTTCTGCGCTTCCCACACCAGCGACAAGGCCATCAACGCATGATCGTCACCGGAAGCGCCTTCTCCTTGCAGGGCAAGGATCCGCTCCTGCACGCGAACGGCAGCCTGCATCTCGCCGGACATGAAATGTTGACCGGCACGCTCGCGCAGGGCCTCGATGTCGGTTGTGTCGGCCAGTTCGCGCGCCAGGGTCTGATCCAGCACCGCATCCCGCGGGCGGCCCTGGTTGGCCAGCATTTCCTCGTGCGAGGGGCGCGTTCTGATCGCTTCATCCAGCACGGCCAGCCGCGTCTCCAGCGCCATGTCGGGGTAGCCTGGGGCACCCAGCCCCCAATAGACCGCCACCCCCCCCGGCACGATCACGGCGGCGATCACCGCGACGATGACTGCCGTCGAGGTCCGCCCCGTCGCGCCCGACCCGGTCAGGCGCGCCTTGTCGGCCTCGATCACACGCTTGCCGACTTCTGAGCGCAGGCGTTCGGCCTCTGCGTCCGCGATCGTCCCGCGCGCCAGATCGCGCTCGATCTCGGTCAACTGGTCGCGGTAGACGGCCAGGTCGGCGTCGGCCCCGTTGCTCGGGACCGGCGCCCGGCGCACAGCTGCGACAAGCACATAGGCGACCACTGCCGCCAACCCGACGGCAACTGCCCAGAACACTTCAGCTGTCATGGTTCGCGTCACTCCACCCGCTTTTCCCGGCCTGACATAGTGTCTCCTGACCGGGCAAGAAAGGGGCATTCGGCCGCATCGGGGACGGCTGAGCGCGCCGCAGCGACCGGCATGCCCGCCGGCCCTGGCAGAATGTCGCATTTTTCCCGATTGTGCCGCAGTGGGGTGTGGCTATAACCCACAACCGTTCCAAGACAGCACAGCCGGACTGTCCGGCGCAATCCGTCCGACAAGAGGCCCCGATGAAGCGCTATTCGGTCTTTGCCATCGCCCGTGAGGCAGCCCGCTACCACATGGGCTGGGAACGCGCCTGGGCCTCGCCGGAGCCCAGGGCGTCCTATGACGCGATCATCGTGGGCGCCGGGGGCCACGGCCTTGCGACCGCCTACTACCTGGGCAAGAACCACGGCATCACCAACGTCGCGGTGGTCGAAAAGGGCTGGCTTGGCGGTGGCAATACCGGCCGGAACACCACGATCATCCGGTCGAACTACCTGCAGGACCCTTCGGCGGCGATCTACGAAAAGGCCCGCAGCCTGTACGAGACGCTGAGCCAGGAGCTGAACTACAACGTCATGTTCAGCCCCCGTGGCCTGCTGATGCTGGGCCAGACCCATCACGAGGTGCGCGGCTACCTGCGCACGGTCCACGCCAACGCCCTGCAAGGCGTGCAGACCGAATGGATCAGCCCCCAGCGCGTCAAGGAACTGGTCCCGATCATCAACATCGACGGCCCCCGCTATCCGGTCCTCGGCGCCTTGTATCAGGCCCGCGGTGGCACCGCACGCCACGACGCCGTCGCCTGGGGCTATGCCCGGGCGTGCAGCGCGATGGGGATGCACATCATCCAGAACTGCGAAGTGCAGGGTGTGCGGTCCGAAAACGGCACCGTCACCGGCATCGACACCAGCAGGGGTTTCATCGGCTGCAGGAAGCTTGGCATGGTGGTCGCGGGTCACTCGGGCCAACTGGCCGAGATGGCCGGCTTCCGCCTGCCGATCGAGGCGGTGGCGCTGCAGGCGCTCGTCTCCGAACCGATCAAGCCCTGCATGGATGTCGTGGTGATGGCCAACACCGTCCACGGCTACATGTCGCAATCCGACAAGGGCGAGATGGTGATCGGCGGCGGCACCGACGGGTTCAACAACTACACCCAGCGCGGCAGCTTTCACCATATCGAGGAAACCCTGCGCGCCCTTGTCGAGACCTTCCCGATGATCAGCCGCCTCAAGATGCTGCGCCAGTGGGGCGGCATCGTCGACATGACCGGCGACCGGTCGCCGCTGATCTCGAAGACGCCCCTGGCCAACTGTTTCATCAACTGCGGCTGGGGCACCGGCGGGTTCAAGGCGATCCCCGGATCGGGCTGGGCGATGGCCGAGCTGATGGCCAAGGGCGAACCCGGCCCCCTGGCGGAAGACTTCAGCATGTGGCGCTTCAAGGAGGGCCGGTTCATCGACGAATCGGTGGCCGCGGGGGTGGCACATTGATGGCACCGGCACAGCGAAGGTCCTGGCACCACGGCTTTTCGGCAAGGCTCCGGCGCGGCCGCACTGCCGGCGGGGCACCAATTCTTTGCCGGCATCGGTTGAATCGGCAGGTCGCAGCGGCCACTTCCAGAGAGTGGATTTCCCCACATCTCATGGAGTTGGATGGATGGCACTTGCAGACGGAAGCCGCATATGGGTCATCGGCGGCGGCATTGCCGCTGCCGCAGCGGCGGCGGCAGTGGGCGGATGGTTCCTGTTCGGCGCTGCCGGCGAAGGCGACGCAGGTGAAGACGAGGCCGAAACCGCTGCCCCTGCAGAGGCCGAAGGTGCCGCGGATGCCGAAGCCGAGGATGCGCCCGAGTCTGGAGCCGAGGCTGGAGCCGAGGCTGGAGCCGAGGCCGATGCCGAATCTGGCGCCGAGGCCGACGCCGACTGAGCCCGCTGCCCGGGGTCAGGGTTTCGGGGGCAGGAGCCAAGGCTGCGCGCCTGCCCCCCTCTTTCCGTACGGAGCCCCGCGATGCTGATCCTGACCTGCCCCTGCTGCGGCGTGATGGCCGACGAGACCGAGCTTTCCCCCGGCTATGAGGCCCACCTGAAACGCTTCGGCCCCGGTTCCACGCCCGAGGAATTCGAGGCCTACATGTTCGCCCGCAAGAACCCCAAGGGCGTGCACTTCGAACGCTGGCGCCACACCTATGGCTGCGGCAAGTGGTTCCTGGCCGCCCGCTGCACCGCCACACTGGAAGTGTTCGGCACCTACCCCGCGCAGGTCTCCGAGCCGCCCGCCGACATCATCGCAAGGATCCAGGCGCGCCGCCCGGACTGGAAAGCTGACTGGCAGCCTGATGGAAAGGCCCCGAAATGAGCACGCGTCTCGCCAAGGGCGGCCGGTTGATCAACCGCAGCGCCCCCGTCGAATTCTCCTTCAACGGCAAGCGGTTGAAGGGGTATCAGGGTGATACCCTGGCCGCCGGCCTTCTGGCCAACGACCAGATGCTTGTCGGCCGCAGCTTCAAGTACCACCGCCCGCGCGGCATCGTCGCCTCGGGCCCGGAGGAGCCGAACGCGCTGGTGAACCTTGGCCAAGGCGCCCGGCTTGAACCGAACCAGCGCATCACCACGACCGAGCTTTTCGACGGGCTGGAAGCCACCAGCCAGAACCACTGGCCTTCGCTGGAGTTCGACGTGGGCGTGGTGAACAACTACGCCGCCCGCTTCATGCCCGCGGGCTTCTACTACAAGACCTTCATCCACCCGCGCCCCGCCTGGAAGCACATCTTCGAACCCTTCATCCGCCGCGCGGCGGGTCTGGGCAAGGCCCCCACCGAAGGCGACGCCGACCGCTATGAACAGGCCTATGCCTTCTGCGACGTGCTTGTCGTCGGGGCGGGGGTCGCTGGCCTGAAGGCCGCGAAAGCCGCCGCCGATGCAGGCAAGCGCGTGATCCTGCTGGAGCAGACCCCGGTCCTTGGCGGCCGCGCTCCGGTGGACGACACCGAGGTTGACGGCAAGCCGGTCGAAGCCTGGATTTCCGCCCTGGAATCCGACCTCGCCGCCCGTGACAACGTCACCATCCGCACCCGCACCTGCGGCTTTGGCGTCTATGACCACGGCTATGTCCTGGCCGACGAGCGTGTGGCCGACCACACCCCCGGCGATGGTCGCCCCAAGCATCGCCTGTGGCGCATCCGGGCGGGCAGGATCGTCACCGCCACGGGCGCGATCGAACGCCCGCTGTCCTTTGCCGGCAACGACATCCCCGGCGTGATGCTGGCCGCCGCCGTCCGCGATTATGTGGTGAACTACGCCGTCTCGCCCGGCGACCGCACCGTCGTCGTCACCAACAACGATTCAGCCTACCAGACCGCGCTGGCGCTGAAAGCCGCGGGCCTTGACGTGCCTGCGATCCTCGACGCCCGCGAGGTTGCTGACGGCGCACTGCCGCAAGCCGCCCGCGCCGCCGGGATCCGCGTCCTGACCGGCAAGGCCATCGCATCGGTCAAGGGCCGCAAGCGCGTCACCGGCGTCGCCGTCTGCGCCCAGGCCGGTGAGGGCGCGGTCCAGGAGGAAATCGCCTGCGAGGCCGTCGCCATGTCCGGCGGCTGGTCGCCCGTCGTCCACCTGTGGAGCCATTGCGGCGGCAAGCTGACCTGGGATGAGACGCTCTCGGCCTTCATCCCCGACCCGTCCCGCCCGCCGCTGAACCACGACGGCAGCGCAATGGTCGAGGTCGTGGGCAGCGCCGCCGGGGACCTGACCCTGACCGGAACGCCCGTGACCATCCCGCCCGTCTGGGTCATGCCGCAAGGCGCACCGATCCAGTTGCGCTCCAAGATGTGGCTCGACTACCAGAACGACGTGAAGGTCAGTGACGTCCAGCTTGCCAGCCGCGAGGGCTATGTCTCGGTCGAGCACACCAAGCGCTACACCACCCTGGGCATGGCGACGGATCAGGGAAAGCTCAGCAACATCAACGGACTCGCCGTGCTTGCTGATAGTCTGGGTCAAGAGATTCCGCAGGTCGGCACCACCACCTTCCGCCCGCCCTACACGCCCGTCACCATCGGCGCGCTGGCTGGCGAATCGCGCGGGGACATCTTCCAGCCGCTCCGCCGCACCCCGATGCACGCAGCACATGAAAAGGCGGGCGCCTACTTCGAGCCGGTCGGCCTCTGGCGTCGCCCCTACTGCTTTCCCCGCGCTGGCGAGACGCACGAACAGGCCGTCCACCGCGAGGTGCTGAACACCCGGGCGAGCCTTGGCCTTCTCGACGCCTCGACCCTGGGCAAGATCATCGTCAAGGGCCCGGATGCGGGCAAGTTCCTCGACATGCTCTACACCGGCGTCATGTCGACGCTGCCGATCGGCAAGTGCCGCTACGGGTTGATGTGCAACGAACAGGGGTTCCTGTCGGACGACGGTGTCGTCGCCCGCATCGACGAGGACACCTGGCTTTGCCACACCACCAGCGGCGGGGCCGACCGCATCCACGCCTGGATGGAAGACTGGCTGCAATGCGAATGGTGGGACTGGCAGGTCTACACCGCCAACGTCACCGAACAATACGCGCAAGTCGCCGTCGTCGGCCCGAACGCGAGGAAACTGCTGCAAGTCCTTGGCGGGATGGACGTTTCCAAGGAAGCGCTCCCCTTCATGCAATGGGCGGACGGCACGCTTGCGGGCTTCCCGGTCCGGGTCTACCGGATCAGCTTCTCGGGCGAGCTTTCCTACGAGATCGCCGTCCCCGCCAGCCACGGCGCGGCCTTCTGGCAGGCTTGCACCCAGGCCGGCAAGGCCCTTGGCGCGATGCCTTACGGCACCGAAGCCTTGCACATCATGCGGGCCGAGAAAGGCTTCATCATGATCGGGGACGAAACCGACGGGACCGTCATCCCGCAGGACCTGGGTCTTGACTGGGCGATCTCGAAGAAGAAGGCCGACTACCTTGGCAAGCGCGGCCAGGAGCGCAGCTTCCTTGCCAGCCCCGACCGCTGGAAGCTGGTGGGTTTCGACACGCTTGACGGCTCGGTCGTCCCCGATGGCGCCTACATCATCGCCGACGGGGTCAACGGCAACGGCCAGCGCAACGTGCAGGGTCGCGTCACCTCGACCTACCACTCGCCCACGCTCAAGCGCGGCATCGCGATGGGCTTGCTGAAACACGGCCCCACCCGCATGGGCGAGATCGTGGAGTTCAACACCGCCGCCGGCGGCACCGTGAAGGCCCGGGTCCGCGACACGATCTTCTTCGACAAGGATGGAGAGAAGCAGAATGTCTGAGCCAGTCAGCGCCCCCGTCAGCGCCCCCGTCAGCGCCCTGGGTGGCGCCAGCTTCCAGGGCTTTGCCACCATCCGCGAGATCGGCCCCCTCGGCATGATCACGCTGCGCGCCAAGGGCGTGAAGGCCCTGGGCAAGGCCGTGAAGGCCGTCACCGGCACCAAGCTTCCCGCCCCCCGCCGGATCGAGGTCAACGGCGACCGCGCCTGCGGCTGGATGAGCCCGGACGAATACCTGCTGATCGTCCCCTATGCCGAAGTCAGCGCAGCCCTGGCGTCCCTTGCCAAGTCGCTGGCCGGTGAGCACCACCTTGCCGCCGACGTCTCGGACGCCCGCGCGATCTTCCGGGTCGAGGGCGACAAGGCCGCCGACGTGCTGCGCAAACTGTCCCCGGTCGACTTTGCGACGCTGGAACCGGGCGAGCTGCGCCGCACCCGCGCGGCCCAGGTCGCCGCGGCGATGTGGGCAGAGGGTGGCGGCTTCACCCTGGTCTGCTTCCGCTCGGTCGCTGCTTACGTCATGGGCCTTCTGACCCACTCCGCCCAGCCGGGCAGCGAGCTTTGACAGGGACTGTCGGGCGTTGACTCGACTGCGGCGATGGCTCGCTTGACGGGGCCGTCGCCGTTCGCGTTCACTGGAGGCCCGCACTTCACTGAACGCCCGCACTCCGGACGCATGATCGCATGACCCTTCGCAGCCTTGCCCTTTCTGCAGTCCTTGTTGCGTTTCCCATGCTCGGGCAGGCGCTTACTCTGGAATGCAGCATGGACCGCTCGAAAGCGGGGGGTGGCTATATCACCGATGTCTACATCCTGCAGCATGATGCGGCCACCGGGCGGGCGATCGTCTCGGACGGCCTGATCCTGCATTTCAACGACGAACAGCCGATGCTGGCGACGGTCTCCGAAGATACGGCGACGAAGCTTGTCCTGACCTGGAAGGTCCGGATGACCAACCGCACCGGCCAGAGCGCCAACATGCAGTTCCGCGCCGCGTTCTTCAGGGGCGACCAGACGCTGGTTGTCCGGGCCGCGCCCGGAGGAGACTACAGCAACAGATTCGAGCGCCGCGGCCGCTGCACGCCGGTCTGATCTGACCGGGCTTCGCTTGGGAACCTGGTGCCCGGACAACCGTTCTCTTGATGCCGGTTGGCCTTGACCTTCCCGCGTCGAGCCCTCTTATTCGTCGAAAGCACTCAACAGGAGCATTCCAATGGCCTTCACCCTTCCCGATCTGCCCTATGCCCACGACGCGCTCGCATCGCTTGGCATGTCGAAGGAGACGCTGGAGTATCACCACGACCTCCACCACAAGGCCTATGTCGACAACGGCAACAAGCTGATTGCCGGCACCGAGTGGGAGAACAAATCCGTCGAGGACATCATCCGCGGCACCTACCAGGCCGGGGCCGTGGCGCAGAACGGCATCTTCAACAACGCGTCCCAGCACTGGAACCACAACATGTTCTGGACCTGGATGGCCCCGGGTGAAAACAAGGGCATGCCGGGGGCGCTGGAAAAGGCGCTGACCGACAGCTTCGGCTCGGTCCAGAAGTTCAAGGACGACTTCTCTGCCGCCGGTGCGGGCCAGTTCGGCTCGGGCTGGGCCTGGCTGGTCAAGGACAAGGACGGCGCGCTGAAGGTCACCAAGACCGAAAACGGCGTGAACCCCTTGTGCTTCGGCCAGACCGCGCTCTTGGGCTGCGATGTGTGGGAGCACAGCTACTACATCGACTTCCGCAACAAGCGCCCGGCCTACCTGACCAATTTCCTGGACAAGCTGGTGAACTGGGAAGCCGTCGCCGCCGGTCTCTAAGCCTTTGCGATAGCAGCGCTTCCGGCCCGCAAGTCGATCTGCGGGCCGGTGTCGATGCTAGGCGTTGCGCAGGACCCGGGCCAGCGCAGCCTCCAGCGCCGGCACATCCGGCACCACCTGGAACTGGCCCTTCAGCGAGGCATCCGCGAAACCCTCGGCGACCACATGGTCGATCAGGGCCAGAAGCGGTTGCCAGTAGCCGTCGATGCTCAACAGCAGGATCGGCTTGGCGTGCAGCCCGATCTGCGCCCAGGTCAGGACCTCGAAGAACTCGTCCAGCGAGCCCGCGCCCCCAGGCAGCACCGCCACGGCGTCCGAGTTCATGAACATCACCTTCTTGCGTTCGTGCATGTCCTCGGTGACGACAAAGCCCGAGGTGTCGCGCCGCGTCCGCTCGCGCCCCAGAAGATGCACCGGGATCACCCCCAGCATCGGCGCGCCCGCCGCCCCGGCCGCCTTCGCCACTTCGCCCATCAGACCCATGTCTCCGGCCCCGTAGACCAGCCGCCAGCCGCTGCGGGCCAGCATCTCGCCGGTCTCGCGGGCCGCTGTGGCATGGGCGGGGTTCCGGCCGGGACGCGAGCCGCAGAAGACGCAGACAGAACGAAGGGTCATGGCGAGGCCTGAAAAAGGTTGCTTTGCCCCGTCATATAGAGATTCCTGAGCACAAGAAACGCAAAGCGGCGGGATAGGTCGCAGGGGAGACGGGGATGTCGGCATTCGGGGCCTTGGGCCGGGGAACGCAACTGGCCGTGGTGGGCCTGGCCGCGGCGCTTGTGGCCGGGGCAGGGTGGTTCGGCTGGCAAGCGCTGCGCCCGGTGCCCGCGCCCGACGCCGAAACCACCGCCGAAACCACCGCCGAAACCATCGCCGCAACCGAACCCGCCGCAACCGAACCCGTGACCACCGGACCGGCCACCACGGGAACGGCCACCACTGGAACGGCCGCGACCGTCAGCGCATCCGCTGCGCCCGACCTTGAAGCCACCGACCCTGAAGCCGCCGCTGCCGGGTTGCCCGCCCCAGAGGTCGCCCCAGAGGTCGGCCCAGAGGTCGGCCCAGAACCCGACCTCGGCCCTGGCCCTCCCGCTGCGCCCATCATCGACACCTGGCGTGTCGCGGCCGATGGGGCGGCTGTCGTCTCGGGAAGTGCGGCGCCGGGCGCAACCGTCTCGGTCGTGGTGGATGACAGGGTCGTCGCCAGCGGTCAGGCCACTGGATCGGGCGATTTCGCCATTCTGTTCACCCTTCCGCCCAACCCCGCGCCCAGCCTGATGTGGCTGTCGATGACTCTGGCGGACCAGGCCCCGGTCCTTTCTGCACAGATGGTGGCGCTTGGCCCCATCGCGGGACCGACCCCCGAGACGGTTGCCGAAGCCCTGCCTGAAGCCGGGGCCACGGCTGCTGGCGTCGCCCCGACCGCTGACCCTGCCGCAGCGCCTCCGGCCCTGCTTCTCTCGGACGACGGTGCCGTTGTCCTGCAGCAACCCGCCCGCCCCGAGACTTCGCTGTCGACCTCGGTGATGATCGACACCATCACCTACACTCCCCAGGGCGAGGTCCAGGTCGGCGGGCGCGGGGCGGCCGGGGCGGGTCTGCGGATCTACCTCGACAATGCCGAAAAGCTGACGCTCCAGATCCCCGACTCGGGTCTGTGGAGCGCGACGCTTCCCGACACCGCGCCCGGGGTCTACTCCCTTCGGGTCGATCAGCTGGACGCGGCGGGCAAGGTGACCTCGCGCTTCGAGACGCCCTTCAAGCGTGAGACGCTGGAAGCGCTGGCCAAGGTCCGGAACGCGGCTCCCGAACTGCCGACCGCCGAGCCGGTGCTGCCGGAAACCGCCGCCAGCGAAGCCGACCCGGCAGAGATCGCCGCGCCGGACCAGCCCGCCACCACGCCCGCCACCACGTCTGGGGCACCGGATGCCCCCGCAGCCGCCCAGGCCGACGCGCCGGTCGCCGTGGCGGGCGCGGTGACAGTGACCGTGCAACCCGGCTTCACCCTCTGGGGTATCGCGCAGGAACGCTACGGCGACGGCGTGCTTTATGTGCAGGTCTTCGAGGCGAACCGGGACAAGATCAAGGACCCCGACCTGATCTACCCCGGTCAGGTCTTTTCGGTCCCCGAAACCGCCACCGCGCCCTGAACCGCGCCCTGACCAGCGCCCTGACCAGCGCCCTGGCCAACACCCTGGGGCTTGTGCCAGCACGCCGCCAGCACCTCGGGGTGATCGCGGCAGCAATCGTTCAGGACATAGGAAATCGTTTGGCCGATCCCCGACGGATCGACGCTGTAAAAGACGTTCCGCGCCACCTTGCGCGACCGCAGCAGGCCCGCCTGCTCCAGCGCGGACAGGTGGAACGACAGGCGCGGTGCCGCGATGCCCAGCGCCTCTGCGATCTGCCCCGCGGCCATGCCGTCATCGCCCTGCGAAGTGAGCAGGCGGATCAGGTCCAGCCGAGTCTCGTGCGCCAGTGCCGACAGGGCGGCGAGGGCTTTACTTCGGTCCATCGTTCAACTATTCAAGAAGCCTTGAATTGACATTACCCCAAGCACGACCGCCGCGCAACGCCGATGGCGGGCCAGGACACCCGATGCGCCGTACCACCTCGACCGTGACGACCGCCGACGCCAGCACTGCCAGCGCGCCGGCCATGACCACCATCCGCCGGGTCGCACCCTACCTCTGGCCCAAGGGGCAGGCCTGGGTGAAGCGGCGCGTGGTGCTGGCACTCCTCTTTCTGGTCGTGGCAAAACTCGTGTCGGTCACGACGCCCTACCTTTACAAGCTGGCCGTCGACAGTCTTTCGAACGAGGCGGGCTCGGCCCCCCTTGCGCTGGCCGGCCTTGGCGCTGTGGGGCTGGTCGTGGCCTACGGCCTTGCCCGGCTTGGTGCCGTGGTCTTCGGGGAACTTCGCGATGCGGTCTTCGTCCGCGTCGGCCAGCGCGCGATCCGCCGGCTGGCGATCGAGACCTTCACTCACATCCACCAGCTTTCCTTGCGCTACCACATCACCCGCAAGACCGGCGGCCTGTCCCGCATCATCGAGCGGGGGGTGAAGGGCGTCGACTTCCTTCTGCGCTTCATGCTGCTGTCCATCGGGCCGCTGATCCTGGAACTGACCATGGTCGCGGTGATCTTTGCCCTGGTCTTTGGCTGGCAATACGCCGCCGTCGTCGTCGTCACCATCGCGCTTTATGTCTGGTTCACCTTCACTGTCACCGAATGGCGCGTGAAGCTGCGGCGCGAGATGAACGACCAGGACAACGACGCCAACCAGAAGGCCATCGACAGCCTGCTGAACTATGAAACCGTCAAGTATTTCAACGCCGAACAGCGTGAGGCCGACCGCTACGACGGTGCGATGCGGCAATACGAGACGGCGGCGGTCAAGACCGGCCTGTCGCTTTCGTTCCTCAACATGGGCCAGGCCTTCCTGATCACCAGCGGACTTGTGATCGTCATGGGGATGAGCGCTTTGGGTGTCCGTGCGGGCACCCTGACCGTCGGCGATTTCGTCATGGTCAACGCCTACATGATCCAGATCACCATGCCCCTGAACTTCCTTGGCACGGTCTATCGGGAAATCCGGCAGGCTCTGGTCGACATGGGCGAGATGTTCGGCCTGCTGGGCCAGCCCGCTGAAATCGTTGACGCCCCCGACGCCAAGCCCCTGCAGGTCACGGCGGGCGAGATCACCTTCGACAACGTCCACTTCGGCTATGAGCCGACGCGCGAGATCCTGAAGGGCGTCTCCTTCACCCTCAAGCCGGGGCAGAAACTGGCGCTGGTGGGTCACTCTGGCAGCGGCAAGTCCACCATCGGGCGGCTTCTGTTCCGCTTTTACGACGTGACTTCCGGCGCGGTGCGGATCGACGGGCAGGACCTGCGCGAGGTGACGCAGACCTCGCTTCACGCGCAGATCGGCGTCGTGCCGCAGGACACCGTGCTGTTCAACGACACGATCCGCTACAACATCGCCTATGGCAAGGCCGACGCGACCGAGGCCGAGATCGTCGCCGCCGCCCGCGCCGCCCGCATCCACGATTTCGTCATGCGCCTGCCCGAGGGCTATGAGACCAGGGTCGGCGAACGCGGCCTCAAGCTGTCCGGCGGCGAAAAGCAGCGCGTGGGCATCGCCCGGACCCTGCTGAAGAACCCGCCGATCCTGATCCTGGACGAGGCGACCAGCGCGCTTGACACCCAGACCGAACGCTCGATCCAGGAAAGCCTGGCCGAGATGGGGCAGGGCCGCAGCGTCATCACCATCGCGCACCGCCTGTCCACCATCGCCGACGCCGACCAGATCCTCGTCCTGGAAGAGGGCAAGGTGATCGAACGCGGGTTGCATGACGAACTTCTGGACCTGGGTGGCGTCTATGCCGCGATGTGGCAGCGCCAGATCATGGAGGGCGAGGATTTCGCCAGCCCTGTGGCCGAACTTGTCGGCGCAAAGCGCGTCTACGCGTCGACGGACTTGCCGCCGGACCACAACTGGCGTTTTGTACCCAAGGTCTGACGGAGGCCTGCCCCCCGCCGGATGACGGGTCCTTTCCTTTGACCGCCGCCGGGGCGGGGCAGGGCTTGGCAATGTGCGGGCTTTGCCTGTAAGACGGGGAAAACGACAGCAAAGGCAACGGCGTTGAGCAATCCCGACAGCTTCATCGAAGAAGTCACCGAAGAGGTGCGCCGCGACCGGTTGTTCCGGCTCTTCCGCAAATACGGCTGGGTCGGCGTGGTCGCCATCCTTGGCCTTGTCGGCGGCACCGCCTGGACCGAATGGTCGAACGCGCGTGACCTGGCCCGGGCCGAGGCGTTCGGCAATGCCCTGATCGACGCGCTTGACCACGGCGCCCCCGAGGAACGCCGCGAAGCGCTGGCCGCCATACCTGCGGCAGCCGAGCAGACTGCGGTGTTGCAGCTGATCCTCGCCTCTGACAGCGATGCGGACAAGGCCGCGACCCTTGCCGCGCTTGACAAGGTGGCCTCGGACACCGCGCTTGCCGTGTCGTACCGCGACCTTGCGACCCTGCGCCGGGTCCTGGTGGCCGGGGCCGACCAGCCCCTGCCCGAGCGGCGGGCGGCCCTGCAGGGCATCGCCGCGCCGGGCCGCCCCTATCGCGTCCTGGCCGAGGAGCAGCTCGCATATCTTCTTATCGAAGAGGGCAAGCGCGACGATGCGATCGCCGCCCTGACCACCCTGATGCAGGATCAGGAGGCTCCGGCCTCGCTCCGGGCGCGGCTGGCGCAGGTCGTCACCGCGCTTGGTGGTACATTGCCTGAAACCGCGGGCGGCTGAGGCGGGTTATGGAAAGATCGGAAAGGTCGATTCAGGTGGCAGGCATGAAAGTCAGACGGATGGGCGGCAGACTGGCGACCGGTATCGGTCTTCTGGCCCTTCTTGCCGCCTGCGGTCAGCGCGAAGTGATTCTTTCGGGTGAACGCTTCCCGGTCCGCGCCGATCTTGCGGCCTCCATCCCGGTCGAGGGCCAGCCCGCGCCGACCGCCCCCGCCGCGCCCGAGAATCAAAGCCTCGCCATCTCGCTGGGGCCGCAGACCGGCGGCGACTGGACCCACCGTGCCGGCAACGCCCGCCACCTGATGCCGCATGCAGCCTTGTCGGCGACACCGCAGCGCGTCTGGTCGGCCGACATCGGCTCCGGCTCCAGCCGCAAGAACCGGATCTCGGTTGCGCCCGTCGTCGCCGACGGCCGCATCTTCACCATCGACGCCGGGACCGGCGTGACCGCCACCTCCACCGGCGGCGCGACGCTCTGGTCCACCGACCTGGCTGCCAGCTTCGACAGGGGCGGCGGCCAATCCTCGGGCGGGCTTGCCACCGCGAACGGCCGCGTCTACGCCACCACCGGCTACGGCGAGCTTGTCGCCCTGGACGCCGCTTCCGGTGCGGTGATCTGGCGCCAGCGCGTCGATGCGCCGATCAGCGGCGCCCCTGCCACCGATGGGCAGGCCGTCTATGTCTCTGGCCGCGACGGGTCCGCCTGGGCGGTCAGCGCCGCCGACGGCAAGGTGATCTGGCAGGTCATCGGCACCCCCGGCAAGACGGCCTATGTCGGCTCTGCCGCCCCCACCGTGGGCGACCGCGCAGTGATCTTCCCCTCGGCCGCCGGGGACCTGATGGCGGTGCTCAAGATCGGCGGCGGCACGAAGGTCTGGCAATCCTCGCTGGCCGGCAAGCGCCTTGGCCGCGCCTATGCCCTGAGCGCCGATGTCACCGGTGATGCCGTCATTGCGGGCAAGACCCTCTTCGCCGGGACCGGAAACGGCCGCACTGTCGCCATGTCTGCCTCCTCGGGCGAACGCATCTGGTCTGCCGGTGAGGGTGCGCTCGGCCCCGTGGCCGTCGCGGGCGGATCGCTGTTCCTGGTCAGCGACGAAGCCAGGCTTGTCCGCCTTGATGCCACCACGGGCGCGGTGATCTGGTCGGTCGAGATGCCGTATTTCACCAACGACACGCCCAAGCGCCGCAAGGGGATCTACGCCCATTACGGGCCGGTCCTGGCGGGCGGCCGCATCATGGTCGTGTCTTCCGATGGCCTGCTGCGCGCCTTCGACCCGACCGACGGCACGCTGGCCCACACCGCCGAAATCCCCGGCGGGGCCGCCGCGCAACCCGCCGTGGCGGGCGGCACGCTTTACGTGGTCGGTGGCAACGGGCAACTTCACGCTTTCCGCTAGGGTCCAACCCGTGTATGGCATCGCCTTCGCCATTGCCGGACGCCCAAACTTAGAAACCAACCATGACCTTCACCCTCGCCATCGTGGGCCGCCCCAATGTGGGCAAGTCGACGCTCTTCAACCGCCTCGTCGGCCGCAAGCTTG
>PNNE01000183.1 GCA_013824055.1 Rhodobacter sp.
AAAAGGACTGCATCGAGCATGTGCGCGATCTGCTGACCCAAGGGGGCTTGGCCAGCGATGACGAGCTGAAGGCCATCGACAAGGAGATCAAGGCGATTGTGAACGAGAGTGCGGAATTCGCCAAGGAAAGCCCGGAGCCGGACCTGTCCGAGCTTTGGACGGATATCACGGTCTGAGGGGGAAAGATCATGGCAACTGAAGTACTCATGCCCGCGCTGTCCCCGACGATGGAGGAAGGCACGCTGGCCAAATGGCTGGTGAAGGAAGGCGATACGGTCAAGTCGGGGCAGATCCTGGCCGAGATCGAGACCGACAAGGCCACGATGGAATTCGAGGCGGTCGATGAAGGGGTGGTGGGCCGCATCCTGGTGGCCGAGGGCACGGCGGGGGTGAAGGTGAACACGCCCATCGCGGTGCTGGTCGAGGCGGGCGAGACGGTGTCGGACGCCCCTGCCCCAGCCCCGGCGGCGGCGGCGGTGGCGGCGGTTGCGGTGGCGACGGAGGTTCCGGTTGCGTCTCCGGCAGTGGCGGCGGCTCCGGTGGCGGCGCCTGTGGCCGCGAAGGGTTGGCCACATTCGGACCTGCCCGAGGGGCCGACGAAGACGATGACGGTGCGCGAGGCCCTGCGCGAGGCGATGGCCGAAGAGATGCGGGCCGACCCGACGGTGTTCCTGATGGGGGAAGAGGTCGGCGAGTATCAGGGGGCCTACAAGATCAGCCAGGGCCTGCTGGACGAATTCGGGCCGCGCCGCGTGGTGGACACGCCGATCACCGAGATTGGTTTTGCCGGGATCGGGGTCGGTGCCTCATGGGGCGGGCTGAAGCCGATCGTCGAGTTCATGACCTTCAACTTCTCGATGCAGGCGATGGACCACATCATCAACTCGGCCGCCAAGACGCTGTACATGTCGGGCGGCCAGATGGGCAGCCCGATGGTGTTCCGCGGGCCGAACGGCGCTGCGGCGCGGGTGGGCGCGCAGCATTCCCAGGACTTCGCGGCCTGGTATGCGGCGATCCCGGGGATGCGGGTCTGCATGCCCTATTCGGCGGCGGACGCGAAGGGTCTGTTGAAGACGGCGATCCGCGACCCGAACCCGGTGATCTTCCTGGAAAACGAGATCCTGTACGGGCGGTCCTTCGAAGTGCCGGTGGACCCGGAGTTCACCGTGCCGTTCGGCAAGGCCTCGATCCTGCGCGAGGGCAAGGACGTGACGCTGGTGTCCTTCGGGATCGGCTGCGCCCATGCCCTGGCGGCGGCGGATATCCTGGCGAAAGAGGGGATCGACGCCGAGGTGGTGAACCTGCGGACGCTGCGGCCCATCGATTATGACACGGTGCTGGCGAGCGTGATGAAGACCAACCGCTGCGTCACGGTCGAGGAAGGCTTTCCGGTGGGGTCGATCGGCGACCACATCGCCAGCACGATCATGCAGAAGGCCTTCGATTACCTGGACGCTCCGGTCATCACCTGCACGGGCAAGGACGTGCCGATGCCCTATGCGGCCAACCTGGAAAAGTTCGCCCTGATCACGCCCGCCGAGGTCGTGACCGCCGTCAAATCCGTCTGCTACCGGTGAGGTGAAGCCATGGCTACCGAAATTCTGATGCCCGCGCTTTCCCCGACGATGGAGGAGGGCACGCTGGCAAAGTGGCTGGTCAAGGAAGGGGATGTGGTCAAGTCGGGCCAGATCCTGGCCGAGATCGAGACCGACAAGGCGACGATGGAGTTCGAGGCGGTCGACGAAGGCACCGTCGGCAAGATCCTGATCGCGGAAGGGACTGCGGGGGTGAAGGTGAACACTCCGATTGCGGTGCTGCTGGATGACGGGGAGGATGCGGGTTCGGTCGCGGCGCCGAAGGCCGCTCCGGCTGCCTCCTCGTCCGCCACTGGCGGCTCGTCGGGCGGCTCGGTGGGCGGCTCGGCGGCACCGGCTCCGGCTCCGGCGGCAACCCCGGTCGCGGGTGGCGCAAGGGTCTTTGCCTCGCCCCTGGCGCGGCGGATTGCCCAGGAGAAGGGGCTGGACCTGGGGGCCGTGAAGGGCTCGGGTCCGCATGGGCGCATCGTGCGGGCGGATGTCGAGGGGGTGCAGCCGGGGGCGGTGAAGCCTGCGGCGGCTGCGGCGGCCCCGAAGGCGGCGGTCCCTGCCCCGGCGGCAGCTTCTGCGGGCTTGCCCACGGGCATGGCGGCGGAAACCGTGCTGAAGATGTATGCGGACCGGCAGTACGAGGAAGTGCCGCTGGACGGGATGCGTCGGACCATCGCGGCGCGGCTGACCGAGGCCAAGCAGACCATCCCGCATTTCTATTTGCGCCGCGACGTGCGGCTGGACGCGCTGATGGCGTTCCGCGAGCAGCTGAACAAGCAGCTGGAGACGCGCGGGGTCAAGCTCAGCGTCAACGACTTCATCATCAAGGCTTGTGCTGCGGCGTTGCAGGCGGTGCCGAATGCCAACGCTGTCTGGGCGGGCGACCGGATGCTGCGGCTGAAGCCGTCTGACGTGGCGGTCGCGGTGGCGGTCGAGGGGGGTCTGTTCACCCCGGTGCTGCGCGATGCGGACAAGAAGTCGCTTTCGGCGCTGTCGGCGGAGATGAAGGACCTGGCGGGCCGCGCGAAGACCAGGAAGCTTGCGCCGCATGAGTATCAGGGCGGGTCCTTCGCGATCAGTAACCTGGGGATGATGGGGATCGAGAGCTTCGATGCGGTGATCAACCCGCCGCATGGGTCGATCCTGGCCATAGGTGCGGGGATCAAGCGGCCGGTGGTGCTTGCGGACGGGACGATCGGCGTGGCGACGGTCATGTCGATGACGCTGTCGGTGGATCACCGGGTGATCGACGGGGCGCTTGGGGCAGAGTTCCTGAAAGCCGTGATCGAGGCGCTGGAAAACCCGATGGTGATGCTGGCCTGAGCCGGAGGAACGGGGGGCTTCGCGCCCCCCGCACCCCCCGCGGGATATTTGCCGACAGAAAATGGGGGGCCTCGGCTTTCCCTTTTCCTAGCGGGACTTCAGTCTTTCGATGAGGGTCCAGGACCGGCGCAGGAGTGTGGCCGCGGTGCCTGCGACGACGGTCCAGAGTGTGACGGTCAGGGTCCATTCGCTGGCATAGAAGGCTGCGAGGACGGTGCCGACGGTCAGGACGGCCATGCGCTGCGGTTTGGCAAGCGGGCCGGAGAAATCGGGGGGGAAGCCCTCGGCCCGGCCAAGTTCGCGGATGTAGGCGGTGGCGATGGCCAGGGCCGCGGCGAGGAGGCCGAGCTCGGGTTGGCCCGCGGCAAGGCCTGCTCCGGCGAAGAACTGGAGATCGGAGACGCGGTCCGGGGCCTCGTTCCAGAAGGGGCCGTCCTTGGCGCCGCGGCCGCCCTCGACCGCGACCATGCCGTCGATCAGGTTGCAGACGAGACGGGCCTGGAGGGTGGCGGCGGCGAGGAGAAGTGCCAGAAACTGGACAATGCCGCCTTGGGTGGAGACCGCATAGAAGAAGAAGCCCGCTGCGGCGAAGCCCATCGAGGCCTGGGAAATCTGGTTCGGCGTGATCTCGCGCGACACGGCCCAGGAGGCGAGCTTTGCGGCCCAGGCCGAGTTGCGCGAGGTGAGAGGGCGGCGGTTTTCCGGCTGGCTCATGTGGTGGACCAGACCCAGCGGGTGACATGGAAGAAGATCGGCGCGGCGAAGATCACGCTGTCCAGCCGGTCCAGGAAGCCGCCATGTCCGGCGATGAGGTGGCCCCAGTCCTTGATCCCGCGGTCGCGCTTGATGGCCGACATGACAAGGCCGCCGAAGAAACCCATCAGGGTGATGAGAAGGCACATTCCGGCAGCCTCGAGCGGCGAGAACGGCGTCATCCAGTAGAGCGCGGTGCCGACGGCGGTGGCGGTCAGGGTGCCGCCGACCAGCCCCTCCCAGGTCTTCGAGGGCGAGAGGCTGGGCGCGACCTTGGTCCGGCCGATCAACTTGCCCCAGACATATTGCATGACGTCCGAAAGCTGCACGACGAAGATCAGATAGGCAATGAGGATGACGTTGCGGCCCTCGAACCCCGGGATCTGCAGGTAAAGGAGTGCCGGGACGTGGCTGGCACAGTAGACGCAGATCATCAGCGCCCATTGGGTTTCCGAGACCCGGATCAGGAAGTCCTTGGTGGAGCCGCGGAGCGAGGAGACGACGGGCAGAAGGAGGAAGGCATAGACCGGGATGAAGATCGAATACATCCCGTACCAGTCCGACGCCAGGAAAGCATATTGCAGCGGCAGGATCAGGAAGAAGCAGGCGACCAGCGACCAGTGGTCGGCACGGTTGTGGGTGGTCAAGGTGAGGAACTCACGCAGGGCGGCAAAGGAGCACAGAGCAAAGAGAAGGACGACCCCCGGCTTGCCCGCGATGAAGGCCAGGGCGAGGCAGATCACCATGACCCACCAGGCGCTGATCCGGGCGTTCAGGTTCTCGATCACCGGATTCTGGCCTGCGGGCGACAGGCGGGCGCGGAGGATCTCGCCGAAGACCGAAGCGAGGACAAGGATGGTGCCGACTCCGGCGAGAAGCCAGAGGAGATGCGGGGAGGTCATGCCGGGGCCCTGAGCGCAAGGAGCGCCTGGGTGGCGCGGGCGAGGAAGGCATCCTTGGTCTCGCCGGGTTCGACGTGCAGGGGGGAGCCGAAGGTAAGGGTGCAGATCAGCGGGACGGGAATGACTTCACCCTTCGGCATCACGCGGTTGAGGTTGGCGATCCAGACCGGGACAAGGTCGACGCCGGCGCGGGCCTTGGCAAGGTGGTAAAGCCCGGACTTGAAGGGAAGCAGCGGGGCGTCCGAACTGTTGCGCTGGCCTTCGGGGAAGAGGATCAGCGAGGATCCCTGGTCAAGCGCGGCGACCATCTGGGCCACCGGGTCCTGGGTTCGCGCATCCGGCCGGCGGTCGATCAGGACAGCGTTGAAAACCTCGCGCCCGATGAAGGCACGCAGCGGCGAGGTCAGCCAGTAGTCCAGAGCGGCGACGGGGCGGGTCTGGCGGCGGAGGGGGCTGGGCAGCGCGGTCCAGAGCAGCACGAAGTCGCCGTTCGAGGAGTGGTTGGCGAAGTAGACGCGCTGATGCGGCACCGGCTCGATCCCCTGCCAGATGGCGCGAGGCGCGGTCATGAAGCGCGCGAATGTCGATATCGCCTGACCAGTAACACGGGCGGCGAAGGCACGGAGAAAGGAGATCATGCCAGGCAGGCTATTCCGCCTTGAGGATCTGGTCCATCGTCAGGGCGGGCTGGGCACAACCAGCCTTGCCCACCACGCGAGCGGGGACCCCGGCAACCGTTGTGTTGGGGGGAACTTCCTCAAGCACCACGGAGCCTGCTGCAATCCGCGAGCAACGGCCGACACGGATGTTGCCGAGTACCTTCGCCCCGGCGCCGATCAACACTCCGTCCCCGATCTTTGGGTGTCTGTCGCCGTCTTCCTTCCCGGTCCCACCAAGAGTGACGGAGTGAAGCATCGACACGTTGTCGCCGACCACCGCCGTCTCGCCGATGACGATGGAATGGGCATGGTCAATCATGATCCCCTTGCCGACGCGGGCTGCGGGATGAATGTCGACGCCGAAAACCTCGGACACCCGCATCTGGACGAAATAGGCCAGATCGATGCGACCTGCCTGCCACAGCCAGTGACCGATGCGGTAGGCCTGGACGGCCTGGTAGCCCTTGAAGAACAGAAGCGGCTGGAGAAAGCGATGGCACGCGGGATCGCGCTCGTAGACGGCCATGAGGTCCGAGCGGGCAGCGGCACCAATCTCAGGGTCGCTGTCATAGGCCTGGTCGGCAATTTCCCTCAGGATCTGCTCGCTCATTTCGCCGGAGGCAAGCTTGAACGAGAAGCGGTACGCAAGTGCCCGCTCCAGAGTGGAATGGTGCAGAAGTCCCGAGTGGATCAGCCCGCCAAGCAGCGGCTCGTCACGAATTGCGTCAACCGCCTCTTCGCAAACCCGACGCCAAACCGGGTCGACGGCGGCAAGCTTGGATCTGCTTTCGAACATGGGCGACGTCTCCGGTTGTGGGACCTAGATACCACAACCGGATTGCCGAACGACATGCAAATCTGTGCGTCCCTTCATCAATTCTTGAAATGGATCGACATCGACGAGGTTTCTTCCTGGTGCCCATCAGGCGGGAATACTGATCTGTCGGAACGGCCCCGGCCCAAAGGCGCTCGAAACCTGCGCCACGGACATCTGGAAGGGTCCCGTCAAGGCGTCCGCACTCTGCATGCCAACGTGTACAGAAACTGCGGTTGGTTCACCGCATATTCGGCGACAATGGCCGAGCCTTGCTGAACGCGAACCAGGTAGGCCTCGACGTCCTCGCCCAACGGGACTTCGGCTGACTGCCAGGAATCTCCGTCGATCCGGGTCCTGCGCTTCCAGGTGATGCTGACATCTCCGGCCGCAACCGTGTGGTGCAGATGCGCAACACTATAGGGCCGAAGTCCGATCCCGTCGAACGCCTCGTTCCGGAACGTGACAAGCGGATCATCAAAGCCGCGCGCGGCAACGCCCAGCCGATAGAAGCGGGCGAGTCCTCGCGAAGACAGCGGCAGATCAAGCTGAAGCAGCGCGAGATCAAGCAGGACCACCGTGCTGCCGACCGGCCAGGCGGGCGGCATGACGCCGTCGGTGCCCAGTTGCCCTCGCAAGCGGGTCGACAGGTCGTAGGTGTCGGGCGCAACCAACTGCGCGTCAGCGAACTGGAAGACTTCCCAGCGCGACCCGCTGCCATCTCCGATCGCCATGGCGTTGGCACCGTTCAGGACGGCAAGCTCGGTGGCAGAGGCCAATTCGCCCCCCGCGATCCTGACCCGAAGCGGGGCACCGCGATCCCAAAGGCCCGCGCTGTGACGCGGCAGCGCGGACTCGGTCACGCCGATCACGGCTGGCGCCGGAACCAGACGATTGACCTCGTAGCCAGAGTCTTCGCTGGACGACCAGACGGCGACGGTCCCGGGCCAAGGGTCCGCCGCGACTGCCACATAGGGGGCATGTGCCACCTCTGCCCCGGTGATCAGCGGAAGGTCCAGCAGCACAGGCAGGACCGGGACCGGGGGGACGAAGGGCCTGACAGAAATCGCCTCGTCCACCTTGTCCGACGGGAGATAGACGCCCGGCTCGACGCGAACCGCTTCCAGAAGCTGTCCTTCGGCCTGTTCGACGCGATCCACCCGATAGCGGCGGCCGGAAAGCGCGACGACATCGCCCGCGCCGACCGACAAGCGCGACTTCGGCAAACCGAAGCGGACAGTGTCGCGCGCGACTCTGGCCTCGGCCAGCCAACGCTCTACCGCAGCCTGCCCCTCGCTGCGGATCAGAGCAAGCGGCAGGTCGGACTGCGAGACATTCAGCGAGTCCTCATCGGGAAAGCGAGCCTCGACAGATCTGATTTCGTAGCTGGACTGCGCATCGACGTAGTTCAGGCGGACCTGTCCCGCAGTTTCGGCGTCCGAGCTGCGCGTGGCCTCCAGACTTCCGTCCAGATCAGGCAGATCGACCAGATCTTCCTCCAGGACCTCGGCCACAACCCTTGCGTCTCGACTGCGAAAGGAAAGCAGCCCATCGCGTTCAAAGGCGTCGAAGCCATAGGTGAGCATCAGCGGCTGCAAGGACGATCGCCCAGTGGCAATGTCCGCCTGCTGATAGCCGCGGACCAGGCCGTGAAGCGCATCGGTGTTCAGCGTGTCGACGCCCGAGCGTTGGCAGATCTCGGCCACGACACCAGCAAGAGGCTGGCTTGAGACGCGCCCATTGAGCCAGTGCCCGCGGGCATAGTTGCCGCCATCACTCCAGACATCGGTCTGTCCGGGAAACTCGGGGAAAGGACGGCTGTCCCAGGCCCAGGCATAGGCGTGGTCCAGGTCGAGCATCGGCCCGCCGTAAAGCGCCGAGATCGGGTTGTTCGCAGGGTCGCCCCAGAACTTCGCAGTCGCCAGAAGGTACTGCATCTGGATAAGGTCGTCGCGACGGCCGTTGGACCAGACGGGCAAAGCGGACTCGGACGACTTCACGTCAATGAACTTGTTGGGCTGGTTCGTGCCCTTGTCGATGGCCGCACACCCGTATTCGGTGAATCGGATCGGTTTTGACCCCGGTATCCACGCCGTGGGTTGTGCGGCACGGACACCAGCAATCCGATCATGATGCAGGTTGGACCACCAGGACTTCATATCCTTGTATCTGAAAACCCAGGGCTCTCCGAAGGCACCATCGGATATCGGCAGCCGCCGCTGCGCCAAGGCTCCCTCGGGGCTGTCATAATACCAGTCGAAGCCCTCCCCGCCGGCAAGATTGTCGATCAGATACTCGATGTTGTAGATTGATCCGTATGAGGAATCCGCGTGGGACTCGCCGTCGCGCCAGTCCGAGATCGGCATGTAGTTGTCGATGCCGATGAAATCGATTTCCGGGTCGGCCCAAAGCGGGTCGAGGTGGAAGTAGACGTTTCCGTCTGCATGATAGCCGAAGTACTCGGACCAGTCGGACGCGTAGCTGATCTTGACCTGTGGCCCCAGGATCGACCGCACGTCCGCGGCAAGTTGCTTCAGTGCCGCCACTGCGGGAAAGCTGTCTGCGGCGCCTCGGATCTGCGTCAGGCTTCGCAGTTCGGACCCGATGCAGAAAGCATCCACCCCGCCCGCAACTGCGCACAGGCGGGCATAGTGCAGGATGAAACGACGAAGGCCCCAGTCGTCTGGCCCGGTGTAGGCGATGGTTTCACCGTTTACCGTGAAATCCTCCGGCTGCGCAGACCCGAAGAAGGTGGCAACTTCGGCCGCGGCTGCTGCGGTCCGGTCTGTCGTGCCGGGCCTGCCCGGAGCTTCGGCCAAAGTGATCCTGCCACGCCAGGGGAGTACCGGCTGCGTCGCAGCGTCGCTCCAGGGGTCGGGCAGCGTGTTGCCCTCGACCTGTTCCATAAGGATGAACGGGTAGAACATCACTTCCTTGCCAGCCGCGCGGATGGCGCGGATGGCTTCGATGACCGAGCCGTCCGCCGGCGTCCCGCCATAGACCGATGCCCCGTCAACCTTGGGAACTTCCAGTGCGACAGCCCGGGCAATCCCGCCCGCGCGCCAGGGCATGCCGACTCCGTCCAGGAGAGTCTGCTCGACTTTCGGTCGAACGGTGCAGCTCGAACAGCGCAGATCATCGCCGAACCACGAAACGACGAGCGAAACCGCTCCGGCGTTCGGCAGTTCTTGCGTCATTTGCTCCAGGCTCGTCGCGAAGTCGGTCTTGCCAGAGGGAGAGTGCACATTGGCCGATCGGTTGCGTCCAAGCGCCTCGGCATAATGCACAGGTGTCGTGGCCAGCCCGTACTCGCCAGTCCCCGGGATCAGGGCCAACCCTCGGACGGCGCCGCCAAGCGTGTCGGTCGGGCCGATCGCCGGCCCCTGCGCGGGCCGGACGACTTCGAAGCTGAACTGCGGAACGCGGTTGCCATATGCCGACAGCTCCAGGTCCTCGATCACCACATAAGCCACACCGCGGTACGCCGGTGCCCTGTCGGCGCCCTCGAAGGCCTCGATCAACGGGTCCGGAAGCTGGGTTTCACTCCCGGGGTAGAACCGCAGGTTCAGGTCCTGCGCCGAAATCTCGTTCCCGTCCGCCCAGATCCGACCGATCCGCAGCACCTCGCCCTCGCAAAGAGCAATCGCCAGGCTGACAGAGTAGCTGTATTCGTTGACCTTCGGCTTCGGAGCGCCCTTGCCGGTCCGCCGCCGACGGACGTTTTCGGTGAACTGCGTCGCCCAGATCACCTGGCCGCCCACGCGCATCCGGCCCCAGATCTGGCCGATTGCCCCGCCCTCACCCGCTCCGGTCAGTCGAAGACGGTCGATCCGGCCGACATCCACCGGCTCCGACCCCGCCCCAAGGACGCGCTGGTCGATCGCCCGCCCAAGCGTTGCACCGATTGCCCGCCCGATCACGGCACCGGACAATCCCAACACCGTGCCGCCAAAGCCGGCACCAAGCGCGGCACCGGCGGCAGAAAGAAGCAAAGTGGCCATTCACGTGGTTCCTTCTGGAAATGCGAAACGCGCCGCGATCCGGCGCTGCCAGGGCTGCGAGAGCGAGCTCTCGACCACGCCGTGGCCCGTGTAGGAATGGATGAACTTCGGATGCGGGCCGACCTCCGACTGAAGCCCGAGATGCTTGGCGATGGCGCCCTCGCGCATGCGGAACAACAGCACGTCCCCGACGGCGGGCTCGTTCAGCGGCTTTGACACCAACCACCGGCTGGCGGCCTCGAACAGCACCTCGCGATGCTGCGGTTCGGCCCAGTCTGCCGTGTAGGCGGGCACCGGTTCCGGCTCCCCACCATAGATCGCCCGCCAGACGCCCCGAAGCAGTCCAAGGCAGTCCGTGCCGGCGCAGCGGGTGCTTGCCTGATGCAGATAGGGCGTGCCGATCCAGGCTCTGGCCTCCGCAATTGCGCGTTCAGCGGCTGTCATTCATCGCTCCCGCCGACCCGCCTTGCCCCGCCGTTCGGCCGGTCCGGGACCGGATACGAGGCCAGCCAATCTTCGCCGGGAATGTGCGGAAAACCGCGATAATTCAAGAAGTTGGCGAACTTCAGACGGCATGTGCTGGGCCGCTTGTCGCAGCCGGCCAGAATTCGGACGCTGTCTCCCGCGACGATAGGTGCGCCGATCGACTGCCACAACTCGATGCGCCGACCGCCCTCCTCGTTGCGATCGATCTTGACGACACCGACAAGCCCGGCCGCCGCACCGGATTGCACTTCAAGGCGCCCGTCCTCGAACCAGTGTTCTCCAAAGCCCGAGAGGTCCGGGAACCGGAAGACCCGCCCATCCTCGACCGCCTCGACCGCACGGGTCACAAAGTAGCCTGGCAGGGCCAGATCGAACCGGCAGCGTCGGTCGCCAAGGACCGCCGAGCACCGCGAGGTGTAGGCCGTGCCCTGCGGACGGTTGAGCTGGTCCGAAATGCCACGCAACTCGGCCTTGAAGCTTCCGGCAGAGCGGGTGATCTCCCCCAGACGGCCCCGGAACTGTTCGACATGGTCTTCGGGCGACTGCCAGTTGACCAGGTAAACCCGCACCTCCGCTCCGTCGAACCGTCCTGCCGCAAGATCGGCTTCCGTGATGGCAGCGGCACTGAGCGCGCCGAAAGCCTCTGTGTTGTCGACGGAAAGCCCCGTCGTCTGGTGCAGTGACCTGGCCGTCATCCCGCTATCCGCACGGCAGGTGACACCATCGACAACAAGGTCACGGTCGTGGTCGGTGAAGCCCAGCGTCACTCCGTCGCGACGGCGAAGCGCCCAGGCCCGGCACACCGTGGTCGTCCCGATCTCCAGATGCGAAAGCAGCGCCTCCTTTGTCATAGCCGGATCTCCACCACGGGAACCGTCGGAACGTCACCGGCCTGGAACGAGGCGACCGAGGTCTGGATGCTGTCGGTGTCAAAGCGGACCGGCACGTCGAACTCGAAACCTGCCGTGATGCGCGTCCCCAGGTCTGGGGCCAAGGCAAAGGTCACGTCTCCTGTCTCCGCGTTCACCGTGAACTCCAGGCCCTCGACCTTTGGATCCTCGGCGATGGCGACCAGAACTGTGCCAGGCACGGGCTTGCGGATCGGACGCGAATAGCTCTGCAAGCCGGAAACATAGGTCTTCTGCAGCTGAAAGACGGTCGTCACACCATCCCCGGTGCCGATCAACTGATCCTGCGACCCAGGGGTGGCAAGCGGCGCACAGGATTTGTAGTCGGACCAGTCCTTCCAGCGAAACCCGTGCAACTGTCCTGCGCGCGCCTCGAAGAACGCGATCAGCGTTTCGACATCGTTCAGCGACCGCAACCCCACGCCGGCATCATAGCGCCGGCGGGAATGGGCCCAGGGAGTGTTCCTCTCTTCGAAACCGTTCGTCAGCGTGACGATCTCGGTCCGTCGTTCAGGACCGCCAACCGAGCCAAAGCTCAGGTTTGCCGGAAAGCGTATCTCGTGAAAGGCCATGGTGTGTCCTCAGCGATTGCGTTGACCGCGGGCAAGCGCCCGGCTGACCTGGGCGGCGACCTGGCTCTGGCTGCGCTGGAAGCCCTGGATGTCCGGGGTCGTGATGTTCATCACCACGTTGACCGCCCGCCCTCCGCCGGCCTGAACGCCCAGCCGCCCGTCCGGGCCACGGGTCAGCGGCATGATCGCTTCGGGACCGGCCTCGCCCATCAGACCCATCCCGCCCCGCATCGGAAACCCGGTCGGTGACGACACGACGCCCCCCTTGGCGAAGGGCATCACCCGGCCCTGGCTGAAGGCGCCGCCGTTGGCAAAGGGCATCCCGGCCCCCATCAGCCCGCCGACGCCCTGGGCCAGCAGCCCGCCCAGCGCCCCGGTTACCGGCTTGATCGCGATCGAATAGACCTGATCGGCGATGGTGTTCGCGACCGTCTTCAGCGCATCGTTCAGCTTCATCCCGTCGAAGATGAGGCCGTCGAACGCCTTCCGCAGACCCCCGCTGATGCCGCTCGACAGCGTGTTCACCTCGCGCCCGGTAAAGACCATCGTCTCCCGCATCCGGGCAAGCTCGCCATCGAAGGCAGCGACTATCGACACCGAAGATCCCATCTGGGCCTCAAGCGCCTTTAGCTGCTCCTGCATCGTTCCGATATCCGCCATCGCCCTCATCCTTCCTCACATCGGGGAACGCCGCGGCCAGTTCGGCCAGCCGCGCACGTGTCAGGGGCGGGACCACACCCTCCCGCCCCAGCATGATCCGCAATTCCACGGGCGTCAGACGCCAGAAAGCGGCGGGCTCAAGGCCCAATCCATGCAGGCCCGCCTGCAACAGCCCGCGCCAGTCGATCCCACTCATGGCCCGCTCATGACCCGCCCGGCGCTTCGCCCGGCAACGAGAAGGCCCGGGCCAGCAGTTCCGCCGCCGCCCGCGCCGCCTCGACCGGCCCGCCGCCGATCTCGACCCGCAGAAGATCCGCCGCCGTGCCCTGCCAGCCTCCGCCCCGCAGCCCGGCGACGATCAGCGCCAGCACATCGCGCGTGCTGAACCGCCGCTCCTCGAACCGTTGCACCAGGTCGATCAGCGACCCCGTCTCCAGCGCCTCTTCCAGCTCGGCCAAGGCGCCCAGCGTCAGCTTCGCCAAATGGCGCTGACCATCCAGCCAGATCGCCACCTCACCTGCCCAGGGGTTCGCCATCAAAGCGCCGTGAAGGTCATGGCACCGGCCGAAGCCATCGCCATCTCGTAGGTCGCCTCGTCGTTGTGGCTGCCCGCATATTCGATCGAGGTGATCTGGAACGGCCCCTCGATGATGCCGAAACTCGGGATCACCACCTGGAAATCCGGGATCTCGCCGTTGAAGAACACCTGGCGGGCGCGCTCGTCGGTGTTCTCGTCCCGAAACACGCCCGAACCCGAGATCGAGGCCGACTTGACCCCCGCGCCCGCCAGCAGCTCGCGCCACCCGCCCTGGCTTTCCAGGCTGGTGACGTCCACCGATTCCGTGTTGAAGCTGATCCTGGTCGCCCGCAGGCCCGCGATGGTGACGAACTGGCCGTCCCCGGTCTGGTCGATCTTGATCAGCAGATCCTTGCCGCTTTGCACAGCCATGTTCGCTCTCCGTGATGCGATGAAGGGTGGCGCGAGGCGCCTCCCCTCCCCCCTGTGGGGAGGGGCTGGGGGTGGGGGGCAAGCGGGTTACAGCTGAACCCTGGCCCGGAAGGTCAGGTCGATCCGCCGTGTCTCGCCCTCTTCGATCCGGCGCGCGCTGGCCCGCTGGAAGAACATGCTGACCAGTGCGCCACGGCTCAAGGACAAGGGCGCGCCGCTCAGGGCGTCCGAGATGTCGGCAGCAATTGCCTTGATCGACAGGAACCCGGTCGCATCGGTGATCACGCTGATCACCATCTGATGCTCGGCCCCCGCCCCGGACTTGTCCGACTGGTCGCGCGCCTCTTCGGGGCCGATCAGCACGAAGGTCCCGGTCACATTCGGCGGCACCGCATCATGGATCGCCACGCCGGTCAGGGCCGGCCAGGCCGAGAGCCGCTGGAACACCGCCATCTGCAAGGCGGGTGCTGCTGCATAACTCATTTCGGCACCTCCTCTCGGGAAAAACAGGTCAGGTAGCGACCGAACCGGTCCCGTTCAGTCACCGCCTGGATCAGGAACAGCCGCGTCCCCTCGCGGAACCGTTGCCCGGCCCTGGGGCGGGACGGAGACCCGACCGGCGCGCTCCGCACCGTGATGCGGTAGGGTACCGCCGACAGCATCCGCTCCTCGCCCAGGGTGTCGCTGCCAGACCCTGGCAGGACCTCGGCCCAAAGTGTGCCCAGTGTCGTCCAGGCCTCGGCAAAACCGCCCGCGCCGTCCGGGGTCCTGTCGACCCCCTCCAGCAGAAGCGCCCGGTTCAGATGCGGCGCGTTCATTTCTTGCCCCCGCCCAGGATGCGCACCGTCCGCCAGCGCTCGATCAGCGTCACCACGCCGAACGGCAGCCCTGCGGCCTGTGCGCCATCATCATGGCGTTGCTCGTAGAACTCTCCCGCCAGCAGCAGAACGGCCTGCCGAAGGTCCACCGGGATGTCCGTCCAGGCCGCACCGAAGCCAGCGTCGAAAATCACTTTCACCGATCCCTCGCTCGGGATGGCCGGCAGCGAAGCCCCCTTCCCGGCCAGCCGTGGCCGGTGCAGGTCCTTGACCAGCCGGTAGGCGGTTGCCGGCACCGACACCTCTCCCCCAGCCCCATCGACCAGAGTCAGGCTCACGATCCCCGAAACCGGCGACACCGGCAGCGCCTGCTCACCATCGCGCCAGCAGTCCAGCACCAGCAGAAAGCGCCGCTGGAACAGCATCTTGCCGATCCGCCCCTCGATCGCCGCCATCGCGGCGCGAAGATAGGTCTCGATCAGCCCGTCCTGCAGCCCGTCATCGGCAAATCCGGACCCCATCCGCAGATGGTCCTTCATCTCCTCTACCGGCAGGGCCGCCAGGGGCACCGGGGTCTCTTCGGTCAACATCATGATCAGATCTCCGCCCGCGGCCGGGCCTTCAGAGGTTGCAAGGCACGGGAAACGGCCCGGCCCCGCTGTGGGGGCCGGGCCGGGTCATCAGGACACCGCGACGCGCAAGAGCTTGATCGCCGCAAAGTCGGTGATGTCGCCGCCGACGCGCTTGTTGGCGTAGAACAGGACGTTGGGCTTGGCCGAGAACGGGTCACGCAGGATCCGCAGGTCGGGACGTTCCGCGATGGTATAGGCCGCGCGGAAGTCGCCGAAGGCGATGGCGAAGGCGTTGGCCGCGATGTCGGGCATGTCCTCCGACACCAGCACCGGATAGCCCATCAGCCGCGCAGGCTCGCCCGCCGCCAGACCGTCCGACCACAGGAAGCGGCCGTCGGCGTCCTTCATCTTCCGCACCGCGCCCACGGTCTTCGAGTTCATCACGAAAGCCGCGTTGGCCCGGTAGTCCGACCCCAGCGCATAGACCAGGTTGACGATGCAGTCGGCCGGATTGGTGGCTGCGAAGTCAGCCGCCGCACCCGTCGGCACATAGCCGATGTTGCCCCAGGTCCAGGATGCGTTCGCGACCTTGGTCGGCAGCAGGATGCCCTTCGGCTTGTCCACACCATCGCCGTTGATGAAGGCCGCGGCTTCCGCACGGATGAAGCGGGTCGCGATCTTCTCGGCCAGCCAGCCTTCCACGTCGAAAGCGCTGTCGTCCAGCAGGCGCTGGCTGGCCTTCGGCATCGCCGCCAGTTCGTGCAGCTTGATCGAGATGCGCTCGATGATCGGGGTCGCGGTCTCGGTGGTGGCTGCAGTCTCGGTGGCCCAGCCCGAGCCGACCTCCGACCGGTCGACGATCACGTCGAACGAGGTCGCCTCGACCTGCACGACATTGGCGATCGACCGCAGGCTCGAGGTCGACAGCAGCAGCGACTGGACGCGCTCTGCGGTCTGCGGATCGACCAGGTAACCGCCATCGGCGGCCACGGCGGTGGACATCGCCTTGCCTTCCAGGGTCAGGCCGCGCAGGCCGTCATCATCGCCCGACCGCAGATAGGCGTTGAACGCCTTCTGATGCGGGGCCTCAACCTCCGCGCGGGCCGAAAGCGCCGGGCGGCCATAGGACATCGTCTTTGCGTTCAGCATGGTCAGTCGCTCTTCCTGATGTTTCAGCGTGGATTTCACGTCTTCCTGAAAGCGATTGAATTCGCTCAGGAACCCGGTCATGGCCGCCTTCGCCTCGGCGGCGGCGGTCTGGGTCGTCATCTGGGCCTGGGACACAGCTTCCCCGGCCCGAGCCTTCGTCTCGGTCATCTCAACTGTCCTTCTCCTGCTAGTGGGACGCCGCGCTAGCGCCCGGCCAAGCTGCGGCGCGCGTCCTCGAAGACCGCCGCCATGTCACGCCAGTCGTCGTCCAGGGCCTCCGCCTTGGCCGAGACCCGCGCCTCGGGAAGCATCGGGAAGGTGACCAGAGACACCTCCCAAAGCTCCAGCTCCGACAACAGGCGCTTGCCCTTGCCGTCGCGTTCCGCCTTGACCGTGCGGTAGCCGATGGACAACCCGTCAATGGCCCCGGCCTGCAGCAGCGCCACCACTTCGCGGCCCCGCTCCACCTCGGTCAGGATGCGCCCCTTGACCCAAAGGCCGGTGCCATCCTCGCGCACCTCGTCCCAGACGCCGATCGGCTGGCCCGGATCATGTTGCCACAGCATCTTGACCCGTCCCTGCCGCGCCGCCAGGCGCTTCAGGCTCGCCGCATAGGCACCCTTCTGCACGATGTCCCCGCCCTGGTCGGTCTTGCCGAACAGCGAGGCGTAGCCTGCCACAACATGCCCTTCGCTGACCACCAGACCCGCTTCGGGCTGGTGGAACTTGCGTTCGGGCGCGCCGAAATCGTCTTTCATCGCCTCACCTCATCGCTGCCTGGATGACCGTTTCGGCCATCTGCGCCAACAGGAACGCCGCCACACCGTAGACGCCGACCCAGATCCGTTTCTCCAGCCGCTCCAGCGTGGCCTCGATCAGCCCCAGCCGATATTCCAGCCCCGCCCAGCGCTCGTTCGCGACGCGCTCGTTCGCTTCGATCCGCGCGGCGGCGGCGTCGAAACTGTCGTAGACGAAGCGCGACCCGCCCTCGGACCGCCGCGCCGTCATTCCTCCTCCGCCAGCTTCGGCAGACCCAGCAGCGTCCGCTTTTCCGCCACCGTCAGGAACTCCGCCGCCGAGACGCGCGCCCATTGCTGGTCACGCTCGCCAGCCAGCGCCGGCACCTGATCCAGGTCCGGCTTCAGCTCTACCGCCTCGCCCGCGAACCCCGACAGCCAATGCGCCAGGTCCGCCATGACCTTGGTCGCCAAGGGCAGCACCGTCAGCCGGTAGAAGGCACGGTTCGCCTCCTGGTAATTCGAGTATGTCGCGTCGCCGGGGATGCCCAGCAGCATCGGCGGCACCCCGAAGGCAATCGCAATCTCCCGCGCCGCCGCTTCCTTGGTCTTCTGGAACTCCATGTCCGACGGGCTGAACCCCATCGGCTTCCAGTCAAGGCCCCCCTCCAGCAGCATCGGCCGTCCGGCATTGCGCGCGCCCTGATGATGCGCCTCCATCTCGCTGACCAGCCGGTCGTACTGGTCCGACGACAGGCTGGCCGCCCCATCCGCGCCCTTGTAGACGATCGCCCCCGATGGCCGTGCGGCGTTGTCCAGCAGCGCCTTCGACCAGGCCGATGCGCTGTTGTGGACATCCACCGCCAGCGCCGCCGCCTGCATCGGCGAGAAACCATAGTGGTCGTCCTGCGGGTGAAAGGTCTTCAGGTGGCAGATCGGGCTCAACTCTCCCGTCACGTCATAGCGATGGGTCCGCCCGCTGACCGTATAGTCATAGGCCACCGGCCACCCATCCGCCCCCGGCACCAGGTTCATCCGGTCCGACCGCAGCACGTGCAGCTCGCCCGGCACTGCGCCTGCGCCCGGCACCGCCTCCACATAGGCGTTCCCGGCCAGCAGCAGATAGCCATAGACCGCCTCCAGAAACTCCGCCCGGCCCTGCGCCCCGTTCGGTCGGCTGATCAGGTCCAGCACCGGATGCGCCTCGAACCGCTGCTCATGCGTCTGGCAGACCAGAGGCAGCGCCGCCGCCGCCTCGGCGATCAGCCGCACCACGCGGAACCCGACCGGGTTGCCCTGAAACCCCGTCCGCGTCAGGCTGGTCGTGTCCCTCGGGCTCCAGGCCACCCGGCCCGCATTGCCCCAGGCGATCACCCGACCCACGGCCGAGGCCTTGCGTTCCGGAACCGCCGCCGCCGGCGCCTTCCGCAGAAAATCGAACACCATCTCGCGCTCCTTCATGCCCCGGGCAGTGCCCGACCATCCGGGCTGCCTGAAGCGCCCGGTCATATGACCTGCAAAAACCGTAGATCCCCTAAAGCGACCGAACGCTGGGTCGGCCGCCATGCAACGGCACCAGCATCAGGTCGGTCAACGCCCAGACCAGCGCATCCAGCCGGTCCGGAGACCCCGCCCCCTGCCAGCCCGCCGCTGTCATCTTGCCCATCTGCTCTTCCAGCGCGCCGAGGCCCCGCACATGGCGGACCCGGCCCTGCTCGTACAAGGCCGCCACCGGCTCGGCCCGCAGCATCTTCGACCGGGTCGCATGCACGGCCCGGAACGGCACCAGCGGGTCGATCATCCTGACCAGCTGCTCCACAAGGTCGCCGCCCTGGTTCACCTCTGCCACCAGCCGGTCCGCACCGTGCCGCTCCATCGCCGCCAGTGCCGCCCGCGCCCAGCCCTCCGGGGTTGCCCCTTTCACGCTGGCATCCTCCAGCACGACCGCTGTCCAATCCTTCGGATCGCCGCGCGTATCGGCGCCCACGACGACGATCCCGCACTCGTCGCTGGTCTTCATCGACGTGACCGGAGGGTCCACCGCCACCACGATCCGGTTGACCGCCGGCACCGCATCCACCCGCGCCGCCTCCAGCATCGCATGCGACCACAAGGCCCCGTCCTCGTCCTCGATCAGCAGACCGTCCAGTTCCTGCCGCCCGAACCGCGTGCCGCCATAGCGCGCCTGCACCTCGGCCAGGAAGCTCTCTGCCAGATAGGCCCGGTTCGCCTCGGTCGGGGCATGCGTCACCACCGACGACGGGTTCTTCAGGATCGCCTTCAACACCCCAACGTTGCGCGGAGTCGTCGTCACCACCGCCTGCGGGTTCCGCCCCAGCCGCAACGCGAACTGCAACTGATCCCAGGCTTCGGCCCCCTTCTTCCACTTGCCCAACTCGTCCGCCCAGGCCGCATCGAACTGCGGCCCGCGCAGCGCCTCCGGCTCATGCGCCGAAAAGACCTGGGCCACCGCGCCGTTCGGCCACACAAGCTGGTGCTTCGACGCCTGCCATTCCGGCTTCCGGTCCGGCGGCGAGCAGGCGATGATCCCGCTTTCGCCCAGCACCATCACGTCGCGCACCTGGTCAAGCGTCTCGCCCACCAGCGCCACCCGTTTGCACCGCCCCGCGTCCGCAGGCCCGGCCCCTTCGACCTGCATCCGCACCCATTCCGACCCGGCCCGGGTCTTGCCCGCGCCGCGTCCGCCCATGATGACCCAGGTCTTCCAGGCGCCCCGCGGCGGCAGCTGGTGCGGCAGCGCCCAGAACTCGAACACCCAGGGCAGCGCCAGAAGTGCGTTCTGGCTCAGGCCCGACAGGAATTCATCCACCTCCTCCGGCGTTGCGGAGGCAAGCCAGGCGGCGCCCGATTTCAGCTCGGGCCTCGTCAAGGTCGAGTGCCCCGCCGGCTCCGACGTGGCCGGCAATCTGCTTGCGGAGTTGGTCAACTTTTCCCCTTTCCTGCAGCACTGCCAGGGCCGTCGCGCGCAGCTCGCGGATTGCCGTCTGTGCCGCCTTCACTTCGTTGAATTCCCCGGCCCTCAGCGCGGTCATCGTGCGCTCAAGCTCGATGACCGCCGCTTCGTAAAGCCGTTCCGTGACCCCCAGGACATCTGCCTGCGCGGGCACGTCCCCCGTGAACCTCACTGTCATCTGGTCCCGTCACCCCTCATGCTGCCCCCGCACGAAGGAAATGAAAAAGCGGCCAGCGGGGAGGCACCCCGGGCCGCTTCGACACTTCTTCTAGCATGCCGGAATCTCTACATCAGACCGCGCGGCAAGTCAAGCGAAAACGCTTTTAATTCAAACGGTTGGCCGACCGCACCCTTCATGGGTCGTTAACCCTCAATCGCCCTCGGCACCGCTCTGCTCCGCCGCGCCCTGCTCGGCTTCGATCCGCCGCCAGCGGGCCACGTTCTGGTTGTGCTCGTCCAGCGTCTGGGCGAAGGCATGCCCGCCAGTGCCATCCGCCACGAAGAACAGGTAGTCCGTCGTGTCCGGGTTCATCGCGGCGTGGATCGACGCCTCCCCCGGATTGGCGATGGGGGTCGGGGGCAAGCCGTCGATCACATAGGTGTTGAACGGCGTCTCGCGCCGCAACTCGCTTTGGCGCAGGCCGCGCCCCAGCACACCCTCGCCATTGGTGATGCCGTAGATCACTGTCGGGTCGGTCTGCAGCCGCATGCCTTGCCGCATGCGGTTGACGAAGACGCTGGCCACCCGGCCGCGTTCTTCCGGCACCGCGGTTTCCTTCTCGATGATCGACGCCATGATCAGCGCCTCTTCCGGGCTGGCATAGGGCAGCCCCTCGGCCCGGTTCGCCCAGGCTTCCGCCAGGACCGCCGCCTGCTTCTCCGTCATCTCGGCAATGATGGCGCCGCGCTCGGTGCCGCGCTCGACCTCATAGCTGCCCGGAGCAAGCGAGCCCTCCGGCGGCACCGTCTCCAGCGCGCCTTGCAGGAAATCCGCCTTCTTCAGCGCATCCACGACCTGCCAGCTGGTCACCCCCTCGGCGACCGTGATCCGGAACACCAGTGCTGGGTCGTCCGAGACCTCCAGGTATTCGGGCGGCAACGGGTCGACGCCTGCATCGAACCGCGCCACCTCCCGATTGGTCTTCGAGGTCAGGTCCAGCTCGCTCAGGACGACATCCGACCGTGTCACGCCGATCCGAAAGTTCAGGTCGCGCCCGCAGGTCGACCGGCCCGTCGCGGTGATCGCTTCCAGCACCTGGGACATGCTGGCACTGGCCGGCACAACGAAACTGCCGAACTTCAGGTCATCCGCCCGGTCGGAATACTCCGCGCCGATCCGGAAGATGCGGGCATCGGTGATGGCGCCGCGCTCTTCCAGGTTCCGGCTGACCGCGGACAGGCTCGCCCCCCGCTCCACTTGCAGGCAGATCGCCTCGGTCAGCGGTCCGGGTGCCACAAATTCATTGCGCCCCCAGGCGACCAGCGCGGCCACCCCCACCAGGATGACGATGAACAGCGTCAGCGCGTTCGAGGCAACGGACCGCCACATCCCTAGCGCACCTTGCCCAGGACCAGGCTGGCATTCGTCCCGCCGAAGCCAAAGCTGTTGGACAGCGCCACGTCGATCTTGCGGCGCACCGCCTTGTTCGGGGCCAGGTCCAGCTTCGGCTGCACCGCGGGGTTGTCCAGGTTGATCGTCGGCGGTGCGACCTGATCGCGGATCGCCAGCACGCAGAAGATCGCCTCCACCGCCCCCGCGGCCCCCAGCAAGTGGCCGATCGACGACTTGGTCGAGGACATGGTGGCCTTGGGCGCATGGTCGCCCAGCAGCCGCTCCACTGCGCCCAGCTCGATGGTGTCGGCCATCGTGCTGGTGCCGTGCGCGTTGATGTAGTCGATATCCGAAGGCTCCAACCCCGCCCGCTTCAGCGCCGCTGCCATGCTGCGATACCCGCCGTCTCCGTCCTCGGACGGGGCGGTGATGTGGTAGGCGTCGCCCGACAGCCCATAGCCCAGCACCTCGCAATAGATCTTCGCGCCGCGGGCCTTGGCGTGCTCGTATTCCTCCAGGACGACGACCCCCGCGCCCTCGCCCATGACGAACCCGTCGCGATCCGCGTCATAGGGTCGGCTGGCCTTCTGCGGCTCATCGGCCCGTTTCGTGGACAGGGCCTTGCAGGCGTTGAACCCGGCGATCCCGATCTCGCAGATCGGGCTTTCCGCCCCACCCGCGACCATCACGTCCGCGTCTCCCCACTGTATCAGCCGCGCCGCGTCGCCGATGGCATGCGCCCCGGTCGAGCAGGCGGTGACAACGGCATGGTTCGGCCCCTTGAAGCCGAAACGGATCGAGACCTGGCCAGAGACCAGATTGATCAGCGCGCCCGGAATGAAGAACGGCGAGACCCGCTTCGGCCCCTTCTCCTTGATCAGGACCGCCGTCTCGGCGATGGAACTCAGCCCGCCGATCCCCGAGCCGATCATCACCCCCGTCCGCAGCTTCTCGTCCTCCGGGATATCGTCCCATCCCGCATCGCGCACGGCCTGCACGGCGGCGGCCATGCCGTAGACGATGAAGTCGTCGACCTTGCGCTGCTCTTTCGGCTCCATCCAGTCGTCGGGGTTGAACGTCCCGCCCGTGCCGTCGCCCATCGGGATCTCGCAGGCATACTGGGTCACGACGGCCGACGCGTCGAACCTGGTGATCATCCCCGCCCCGGACTGGCCCGCGATCAGGCGGCTCCAGGTCTCCTCGACCCCGCAGGCAAGGGGGGTGACCATTCCAAGACCGGTGACCACGACGCGACGCATGCTCTTTCTCCCAGGGATCAGGCTTTTCGGGGTGATACACGGCCCCCCGGACCCGTGCAACCTTGGGGCTGGGGGATCGGCGGCGGCAAGGACTGCCCACGCAGGATTGCCTGGCAGGACGCCGGGGCGTCAACCGCTTGACGGTGGTCGTTCAGAAAGCGTCCCCCCCTCATCCCTGCCGCGCCACGATCCCCATGACGGCAGCCAGCAACTGGGCGGCCACCGCCGCTCCCTGGCCGTCGATGTCGCGGGCGGGCATGAACTCCACCATGTCGAAGCCGACGATGCGCGCCTTCTCGGCCACGCCCGCGACCAGCTCCAGCACCTGCCAGTACCCAAGCCCTCCCGCCGTCCGCCCGATCACCGCAGGCATGATCGAAGGGTCCAAGGCATCCAGGTCAAGGCAGACGATCACCTCTGCCCGCTCGGCAATCATGTCCAGCGCGCCAGAGATGCCATATCGCGCGACCTCGCCCGCCGGGACGAAGCCCACACCCCAGGCCTCGGCATCCGCCACATCCTGCAGCCGGGCCGAGCCGATGCCACGCTGGCCGACCTGGATGATCGCGTCGATGTGGCCCATCTCGGACGCCCGCCGCATGGTCGAGGACAGGCCCAGCCGCTCGCCCTGCACCTCGTCGCGCCAGTCGACATGCGCGTCGATCTGCAGGATGGTGTAGCTGCGCCCGCGCGCGCCGTAAGCCTCCAGCATCGGGATCGGCAGGCTGTCGTCGCCCCCGATCAGCATCGGCACCCCGCCCCGGTCCAGGACCTGGCTGACCGCGCCGAAGATCCGCGCGCGGTTGCCGGCGGGGTCGGCAATGTCCTGCGGCAGGTCGCCCGCGTCCACTGCCGAGACGCCGCCCGGAAAGACCGGCCCGCCAAGGTCGAAATTCATGTGCGCCAGGTTCGCCGCATAGGCCGCCCCCGCCGCCCGGATCGCCGCAGGGCCACCGGCGCAGTAGAAGCCGACCGAAGGATACGGAGTGCACCCGTCCGCCCCGATCAGCGCCATCTTCGCCGACAGGCGCGACAGGTCACGGCTGCGTGGCAGGCCCATGAAGGTGTCGACGTTGGCCGCGCCGAACATCATGCCCAATGCGCTGTTGCCGGTCATGTCCATCCCTCCGCTTTCCTGGCGTCACAGTGGCCCGCACCCCTGAGCGTCCGCAAGGCGAGGCACCGGCCTTCGGCGAGCAAGCGCCGGGGACACTGCGGTCTCAGCCGCGCAGGGGATAGCGGTCTGCTTCCTGAAAGACGTCGATCGCGCGCGTCCCCGCCTTGATCTGTGCGCCATGCTGGATACCGGCAGGAATGCTGTAGTGGTCGCCAGGTCGATAGACCCTGGTCTCATCCCCGATCGTCAAGGTGATCTCGCCTTCGACCACCGTGCCCCATTGCGCACCGTGGGAGTGCATCGGCAAAGCCATGTCGCGATGAAACGTGAAGAAGACGACCAGCCCCGCTTCCGAGCGGATGGCCTGCGAGCTGACGACATCGTCCGGAAAGGGCACGTCCAGCGCGGGAAAGGCGGACAGGAAATCCGGGAACGGCATGCCAGTCCTCGCCTGCAGAAGGGAGTATTGTGCCAGTCTACATGCACCGTAACGAAAAGGCACCCCGAAGGGTGCCCCACTGTCCCGCAAAGGACGGATGCCGTCAGGCAGCTTCCGAGATGAACTTCACCGCGTCGCCGAAGGTCTGGATGGTCTCGGCGGCGTCATCGGGGATCTCGATCCCGAACTCTTCCTCGAAGGCCATGACCAGCTCGACCGTGTCGAGCGAGTCCGCACCCAGATCGTCGATGAACGAGGCCGATTCAGTGACCTTGTCCGCTTCGACGCCCAGATGCTCGACGACGATCTTCTTAACGCGATCAGCGATGTCGCTCATGTCTATTCCTCTATCTTGGCACGGGGAAACTCCCGGCCCTTTTCGTTCCGCCCGTCTCCGGGCCTCGATCCTGCGCGCCTATAGCAAGGGTCGGGGCGCATGGCAAACGCTTTAACCTGACTTGCGCGGCGGGCGCGTCAGACCATGTCCATCCCGCCGTTGACGTGCAGCGTGGCCCCGGTCACATAAGCGGCTTCCGGCGAGGCGAGGAACAGGACGGCGGCGGCGATTTCCTGCGGCGTGCCCATCCGGCCAGCCGGCACGACCGAAAGGATCGCAGTGCGCTGCGCTTCGTTCAGCTTGTCCGTCATCGCGGTTTCGATGAACCCCGGCGCGACGCAGTTCACCGTGATCCCCCGGCTTGCGACCTCGGCCGCAAGGGATTTCGACAGGCCGACCATCCCGGCCTTCGAGGCGGCATAGTTCACCTGGCCTGCATTTCCGGTGGTGCCCACAACGGACGAGATGTTGACGATCCGCCCCCAGCGCGCCTTCATCATGCCCCGGATCGCCGCGCGGGACAGACGGAAGGGGGCGGTCAGGTTGACGTCGATCACCGATTGCCAGTCGTCATCCGACAGGCGCATCGCCAGGCCGTCGCGGGTGATCCCGGCGTTGTTGACCAGGATGTCGACCGCGCCCATCGCCTCGGTCGCGCGCTTCACCAGGCCGTCCACGTCCTCGGGGTTCGACAGGTTGCAGGGCAGCACATGCGCGCGGGCACCAAGGTCGGAGGCCAGCGCCTCCAGCGGCTCCACGCGGGTGCCAGACAGGCCCACAACGGCCCCGGCGGC